>DUFA01000052.1 GCA_011191975.1 Dehalococcoidia bacterium | reverse complement strand
TGAAACTCATCCGATTAATCAAGATCATGTTGGTTAATTAATAACAAAATCATTTGAAAACAACGGGGACGTGAGTTGACTCAATGTTGGGTATACTGTTATGAAACCAAATCGATGTGTTGTAGGGAAAGTAAAAAAGTTCGGCTTTATCTTATTACAACTACGCCTGATTGTTAGGCGTGGAAAAGAGCGGATATTTTTATCGTGATCCAACAATAAGAAATGTGACACGAATAGCTTTCTAGCTGATTATGCAATCAACGATAAATACTAATGAAAATTCATATAATCTTGTTAGTCCTTTCAAGCTTGAATTATAATGTGGGCAACCATCCTAAGACTATGAGTTTCTCAAGAGGTTAATATGGATGTCATCGTTGAATGTGAGCACGTGACTAAAAAGTACGGGGATTTAGTTGCAGTAAATGATGTCAGTTTCAAGGTTGAGGAAGGGGAGATATTTGGGCTAGTAGGGCCGAACGGAGCAGGGAAGACAACCTTGATAGAAATGATTGAAGGTCTAATGATCCCTGACAGCGGTTCGATAAAAGCTCTTGGCCTTAATCCCGCCAGACAGGGCAGGGAGTTGAAAGAAAAGATAGGGGTATTGTTACAAACCACCTCTATCCAACCTGATATAAAAGTGAAAGAGGCATTAACTCTTTTTGCCAGTTTTTATGAGCATGCTCATGAAAATACCAGTGAATTGCTACATACTCTCGTTCTAGAAGATAAAGCAGACAGCCGATTTAAGAAACTCTCCGGAGGACAGAAACAGAGGGTAGCTATAGCTCTAGCTCTAGTGAACGACCCAAAGATACTTTTTCTGGATGAGTTGACCACCGGACTCGATCCCCAGGCTAGAAGAAACATGTGGGAACTTATCGAAAATATAAGGACTCAAGGTAAAACCATATTCCTGACTACACACTATATGGAAGAAGCTGAAAAACTCTGTGATAGAGTGGGTATTATCGATTATGGGAAAATCATCACCCTGGACACTCCCGGAAATCTTCTAGATAATCTAAGTGCTGATTCCAAGGTAACCTTTAATGTCGAAAATAAAGACATAGATACTTCAACGTTTGAGGCAATAGGGGCAGTCAGTCGTGTAGAGAAAGTTGATGAACGTTTTATCCTATACACTAAAGATGAGAACGTAACCCTTCAAGAATTGATAAGGTTGTCAGATACGCAAAAATTCAAGCTAACCGACCTGCGTACGGAAAGCCCAAATCTTGACGATGTCTTTCTTGCTGTTACGGGGAGAGAGATGAGGGAATGAAATTAAGAGGTTTATGGCAATTTTCTTTATCCGAATTTAGGATAAACTTAAGAGAACCAGCCATGCTATTCTGGGCAATTGCTTTCCCTGCACTATGGATGGGGCTCTTCGGTGCTATTTTTAGCGAGCCTATGCCTGGTTTCGAATATGAGGGACTTAATTATGCCAATTTTCTTCTCCCCGGAGGTATTGGATTGGTAATTCTCGCCTCAGCTTTCATTGGTATGTCCACAACTTTGGCTACTTATAGAGAGACTGGTGTGCTTAAGAGATTACGAGTGACTCCAGTTAAACTTCAACTCTTACGCTAGGCTTTACTCTCAGCCAGATAATTTTCATTGCCCTTGGCGTAATTATCCTCTTTATCGTCGGGATAATTTTCTTTAACGTACAGGTGCTTGGTTCCTTTTGGGCTTTGATAGGGGTGATAATATTTGGTATGGCTACTTTTCTCAGTCTGGGGAGTGCTATTGGCAGCATCGCCAAGTCACCGCGTGTTGCCAATGTAATCAGCATGATAATATTTATGCCGATGATATTCCTTTCCGATATGTTTTTACCTATATCTGCTTTCCCTTCCGGGCTCCAGCCGATATGTAAGGCTTTACCCCTTACCCCATTAAATATAGTTTTAAGAGACATCGTTTATGGCACTCCTCTTGATGAACTGTGGCAACTAGGGATAATGGCTGGTTGGCTTATTTTCGGCATTTTTGTTACCTTGAAGTTCTTCAAATGGGAGTAAATAACTGAGAAATTATTAATATTGAATGTTGAGACTCACAATTTCACTCCACCTAACTTTTTAAGTGCCGATTTCGATAGAATCACAATCTCAAGGTTAAGTATCCCGATCAAATGTTCAATCCATTTTCGGATCAACTACCGAAATACAATTCTATGAACGTGAGTGCTTAACTATAATTTTTCCTCTCAGCCTGTGTTTGTCTTTTCCATTGACATAAAGCAGAATTAGCATTCTCCGTAAATTGCTCGAAATCATTTGGTGTAATAACAACAGGTAATCCTTTCTTCTTTGATATTGCCACGTAATTCTTCGTGCTCTTAACTACTCTTACATTGATTCTGGTCAGTTTCATCCACCTGAAAATCGTATGATTGTCACCATTATCACACAAATATTGGATAAAGGATTACGTCAAAAGTATTAGTAAAAAATCAACTCATAATTCAGTTTACATCGTGGAGATATTCAGATAAGCTTTCAGAAGGAAATTG
Organism: Dehalococcoidia bacterium; assembly: GCA_011191975.1. GTDB lineage: Bacteria > Chloroflexota > Dehalococcoidia > Dehalococcoidales > UBA2162 > MGML01. Next base: position 6,406 of record DUFA01000052.1, on the reverse strand, counting down.
TATTTTAAAAATAAATTTAGAAGGGCAAAAATGTCGAGAAAAATCATGTACCTTAGTTTAACTCTTGTTTTATCGATAGTTTTTTCGTGGTTGCCTGCGACTGCAAGTGCGAATGGTGGTGGTCCATATGATTACGTGATAATCACTACCAGTGACATAGTAGACAATAGTGAGTATCTTGAGTTTTTTATCAAAATGAAGGAAAACAATGGACATATGGTAAAAATAGTAACAGAATCTGATTTTGAAGGTTTAACCGGTCAACATCCAAATGACACAGCTGACAAGATCCGTAAATGGTTACAGGATTACCATGCAGGTCTTGGCATCGATTATGTTCTTCTGATAGGAGATCCTGATCCAGACAGCTTCAAAGAAAATGAGGATAGCGTTGGCGATATACCAATGAAAATGTGCTATCCAAGATATTTCAGAGTCGGTGAAGGATCACCAACCGATCTATACTACTCAAATTTAACAAGCAACTGGGATTTAGATGGCGATGGCTTCTACCATGAATCATTAGACTATAATAATCCGACAAGTCCTGCTCCTTCAATAATCAATGACGATCACTTCTCTGTTGAGTGGTCTGGATATGTCTATATAGATCATAATCAAACCGAGTATACATTCAAGGTTTTATGTGATGACGGTATTATATTTCAGATTGGTACCGGTATTGGTATCAATAAACCAAACAAGGAAGGTCTTTCCTATGAAGAATGGACTGGAGTGATGGATAAAGGGAAACATTGGATATCACTTAAATTACGCGAGAAGACACATGATGCTATTTGTAAACTCTATTGGAGCTCTGAAGATGGAGGTCTAGAAAACGAGATAATTCCTTCATCCAATCTTTACTCTGACATGTCAACTTCCGGCGGATTGAATGCTGAATATTATAATAATGAAAATTGGGCAGGTACTGCCAATTTAACAAGAATTGATCCTACTGTTGATTTTATCTGGGGAACAGGAGATATCGGGACTTCAGATCCAAGTTACACACCGGATGTATATGTCGGTAGAATACCGGTTTACGATGATGACTATGAACAGCTTGATAAAATCCTGCGAAAAATAATATATTACGAAACAGATCCGGGAGACATTTCCTGGAGAGAATCAATTCTTCTACCAATGGTCGAAACGAGGGACGATACTTCTGGTGGAGGCCTTGGTGAAGCAATCAAAACAGATGCAGCAGATCCGTTTGGATATTCATCTTATAGAATTTATGAGCCAGAAGATGCAGGCTTTACACCAGACGATACAGGTCCTACAATTGCGAAAGTTAGAGATGAATGGAAAAACGGTTATGGGATGGTAACCTGGTATGCACACGGATTGCCAGGGGGTGAAGCTGCACAACATGTTATGGATACAGCAAATGTTGGAGACCTTGATGACACGAAACCTTCGTTTACCATGCAACCATCATGTTTTAATGCATGGCCTGAAAACCCAAATAATCTTGCTTATTCCTTGCTGAAACATGGGGCTATTGCTACAATAGCTTCAACAAGAATGACAACATTCCAATTTGGAGCCTTTACAACTTTCAACCCAGCTGAATATGTGAGTCATCAGGTATCCTACTACTATACTCTATATATTATGGGGTATGACATGCCTGCAGGAGTTGCATATTCAGAAGTAGTACGACAACATAAAGTTCCTAATGCCAATGCTATTCAGTATACCCTGTTTGGTGATCCTGAATGTCAGCTATTCACAGTAACTCCAAATGGGTTTCCAACAGCTGATGCAAACGGTCCATACACAGGCGATGAAGGAAGTCCAATACTTTTTGATGCAAGTGGGTCCAATGATCCTGAAGCAAAGCCGATGGAATACCGATGGGATTTCGATGGAGATGACACGTGGGATACGGACTGGTCATCAAGCCCCACTGCAGAGTATACGTGGGGTGATGACTATTCAGGAACAGTCAAACTGGAAGTGAGAGATGAAATCGGTAAAACAGACATTGATACAACAGCTGTTACAATTCAAAATGTTGCACCAACAGCAGCATTTAATACATTAGATCAACCGAACCCACAGTTTATTCTTCCAAATCAAGAGTTAATGTTTACCGGTAATTTTACCGATCCGGGATGGGAAGACAGTCATACAGCTACCTGGGACTTTGGTGATGCCACAATTCTTGTAGGTAGCGTCACAGAAGAAAACGACGAACCAGATTCAACAGGGAACATTACAGGATCTCATTCTTATGCGGTACCTGGAACTTATGCAGTATACATGACTGTTACCGATGATGAAGGTAGTAGCGATACAGCTAACACAACGGTTGTAGTAGTAACCGCACTTGAAGCACTACAGGACCTTGACGAATATATACAAAACACAACAGATAAGGACTTCAAAGTTAAAGCGGATACACGAAAGAAAGCCTTCAGTAACAAATTCAAAGCAATCTATAAGATACTTGCTACCGAAAATTATCAAGGTCTGATAAAAACATTAAATAAGGATATTCGAGAAAAATGTGATGGATTAATCGATGGAGATCCAAACGGTGACTGGATAACAGGCAATGAAGCGCAAACGCATATATGCATGAAGATCGACGACATATCAGTTTATCTAGATTTCTTACTCAATAATTAAGCCAGGCTAAGCCTATCCGTTATTTCAAGAAGGGGGCTGTGAAGCAAAAAGACACAGCCCCCTTTTCTATATTATTGATCGACAACAATTTGAGTTTTTAGACTGAATATGATAACACCAAATCGATGACTTGTGACTTATATTATAATCGCCGAGACCTAATACCTCGGCTCAACCAGCGAAACATACAAATTGTCTGGCTCAGCCACGTACGCATACTTCCAGGATCCTGAAGGGACTTCTACTGTTTGCGGAGGACACAGGAATTTTATATTCTTTTCCTGTAACTCCTCATATGCTTTTTCTAAATTGGTAACCTCAACAGCAAATTCCATAGGACCAAGGTGTCCCCAACCTTTGTCAAAAGGTTGGGGCTTGTCAGGCGTACCGAATTGAATAGCTTCAATCCAGGCCCCATGGTAATTCGCCATCATAATTACCGACATTCTTCTACCTCCGGTAGTATCAAAAACCATATCGGTGAAGCCGAGTTCCTTGTAGAATTTTCTTGATCTTTCAACATCTGAAACACCAAAACCCACATGATTTAACCCTTCTACCTTAGCTTCTGTTGCCAGGCTCTTTCCCATTGCCCAATCAGCCAGTTCAATGAGACTATTATCAGGGTCTCTTACGTATGAAAAAGTAGTTTCCGCATCATATGGAGGAAACCTGTACGTTGCTGCTTCTGTTTCAACCTTTACTCCTTTTTCTGCTAGCTGTTCAGTTACTTTACCGGTACCTCCACGTGTATTGAAACAAGCTTCGGCAATTGCTATATCTCCCCACCTCAAGGCATCCTTGACACGGGCCCGAGGTTGACCTGGAGTCATCACTTGTATAAAACAGTGATCAGGCTTATCCGGAGGTAAAAGCTGGACAAGCTTAAGCATTCCCAGTCCAAGCGATCCCGTATTTTCGTTCTTAAGCATTACTACTCTGGCATTTATGGATTTGCCGGTAATCCTTTCCATGCCTGGAATAATACCTCTGTAATCAAACATCACTTGTGTAAATCCTAAAAGATTTCCGTAGAAATGTAACGCCCGATCCATATCTGAAACGCCGATTCCAATATGATGAACTCCTTTATACATTTACCTCTCCTTTTATTCCATAAGTATTTGTATATGCAGACACCAAGGTAGGTGATGCCGATTCACTACGCTTGTATTGTTCATATATTCTAAGCCTGGTTAGTAAAAGTAAATCCTATCTCCAGGCATCTACGCTATAGGCTTGTCCGTGACCACCAGTGAACCTATCACAGGCTGTCTCCATCCCGTCACAGACTATAATACAGTAGCTGTCAAATGGATTTTCTCCGCCAACCGGTATCATATAGTCATCAGGCAACTCTTTCCAGTGTTTACCGGATGTTTTTTCTATCCCTGTCCAGCCGTCCGTGGTCAAGTCACCGATCCCACGCATACGGTAATCCCGCAGTGGTTCGAAACTCCTTTTCCATATCCATTCGTATATCGATTCCTTGGTCTTGAATCCGTAATCATATAGATCCTGAGCCATCTGGGGTACCAGGATAAGAGTAAAACCGCCTTCTCTGGTAGCCCAGATACCTTTAGTCAGGTATTCAAGATAATTATGCGGTCCGGGGATACCTTTGACGTCAAGGAATCTGGCTATAGCTCCGTGTCCCGTTCTCTGTAATGAACGATACACACCGGGCATATGCTGCTGACCAATTCCCCACGCGCCGGGCATACAGGTCATTATTATACTCTCATCCTTGCCGAAACCCATCTCCTCGTTAAGGCCTTTCCAGCCTTCGGGCAATCCCTCCGCGTATTCGGCAAAGATAAATCCGCCGTTGGTAATAGGACTGTTATAAGTCGTAGTCACGGAAACAGCAGTGACACTGTCTTTGAAGCCGCCAAGGTTACGTAAGAGGAGGCTGCCGACACGGCCAATCGTCTTGTTTGGCTGATTGCCGGGGCCGAATCTGCTGTAACTTACGTTCATGCCGATTTCTTTATAGATAGGACCACTGACAATATACGCCCCACCATTACCACGACCGCCCCAGGTTGCCGCCTCGGTAATAGCCAGTACCACAGGGAAATATTCCGGTTTACAGCCAGCCATCACGGCATTGACGGCTACCTGTTCCACCGTGCCTACCCGTTCCATGGGCATAAACCTTACCACGTCGCCTTTATTCCTGGGCACGCCAAAGCCCATTGGACCACGCATTTCCATGTCACGCTGGTAAGTTATGATTTCATCGGGTTTATGGCTGGTTCCTTTCAGCATTTTTTCCACGCGTTCCTCGGTGGGGATAACCACGGGTAGACCATCCGTATACAGGGAAAATGGAGTGTTTCCCAGTCCCGGGATTATTTCACTCTGGTTGTAGAACTCTTCGGCTTCTTCGAGAGTGCCCTCGAAAAGTATCCTCGGTTCGGACGGCGCCCAGAGACCTGTCTCCTGTTCTTTATCCGTTAAAGGACGAGTCAGACCTTCAAGCAACGATGGTAAGACTTTTTCGGCTTCTGTAACTCCGCCCAGAGAATTGCGCGAAGCTTCGACATATCGCAACTGTGGAATACCGTGTAATATTGAGTCATTCCTTACTTTTCCTGTTTCTTCCGTATAGCCAAGGAGTACGGTAGGAATCCCTCCCCGTTCAAGTTCAGACAGATAAGGCAACTGCCTCTCCACCGCACCATGTCACCAGCAGACTCCCAGTATTACACCATCGGTAGTTTTTCTCTCCTCTTCCGATAAAGGAGTCGGATTCGGCGTATATCCTTTCTTAACGGTAAAGTTAATATTCGGATAATCTGCTTTCAGTTTCTTCTCAAGTGGTACCCAGATATCCATTTCTCCGCAAATACTGAGGTGAATTGTTTTTCCGTCAAGAGTATCGAGTCTCGGTGCTAGTGCTGATTGTTTTACAGGTGGCTGCATACCGACCGGATTGAGACATTTATATATTTCCGCCATTTGGTTCCTCCGAAATCATCAATATAAAAGCGAGTATATTTATATTGACAAACGTTTGTCAATTTTATAAGGATTTTTTGGATAGTAGTCTTCCCAGTTTTAATCAACTAGGCTTAATCTAATAAGTCAAATTAAGACACATCAAGAAACAATTTAATTGTCGGCCCTTCCCGGGATCACTTGGAAATAAAAGAAAAGCCGTCTGTTGAAGGTTTTTCTTGTATTGGTAACATGTCAAAGAATTCTTCATCGTTAAATTAACTCGGTAATGTTGAAATTTTTCCGTCTATGCTATAATCATTCCACCTGTAATCCCTTGCTTTCCGAAGTGAGGGTGAGGTGGAAATCCCATTATTAACAACCAAGCTTATCATTCCTCCTTTAAGACCGGTCCTAGTATCGCGTTCGCGTTTACTTGAACGTCTGCAAGAAGGTCTGGGCTATAGCCTGGTGCTTGTTTCAGCACCCGCAGGCTTCGGGAAAACTACCCTACTCAGTGAATGGGCACAACGCACGCCACGTATACATACCGCCTGGCTTTCTTTAGATGAAAGTGATAACGACCCGATCCGTTTCTGGGACTACTTCATCACCACCCTGCAAACAATTCAGCCCGGCTGCGGCGAAAAAATCCTGCCATGGCTGCATTCTTCCCAGCCACCATCTACCGAATCTCTATTGACCACATTGATAAACACTCTCTACCATGTCAAAGGTGACTTTGTTATCATCCTGGATGACTATCACCTCATCGAATCACGACAGATACACGATGGTATCGTTTACTTTGTTGAGCACT
>DUFA01000051.1 GCA_011191975.1 Dehalococcoidia bacterium | reverse complement strand
ATCTGCACTTCCTCCGACATTTCATCCAGAGGAACATAGACTTGCCTGACCTCACTGTTGACGGGGAAGGCTAGAATCTCAGCTTCACCGTCGTAGAGGCCTTCCTTCAGAGAATCATAATCAATCGCCATCATTAATGCCTGGCGAACTCTTATGTCTTTAAAAGGTAATTCTTGCTGATTGATTTTCATAGAAACGAAAATTGGAGGAGCAATGTATGCCAAGGACTTCATCTCAGGATTATCATGTATAAAATTATGAGCACCCTCAGAGGGAATGTGATTGATATACTCTGCTTGTCCGGTTCGGAACACCGCACTCGCGGTAGAGATATCCGGTATTATCAGTATCTTGATACTATCCAGGTAAGGTAACCGGTTTCCTTTACCTAAACCTGCCGGATCTTTACCCCAGTAGTTTGGATTCCTTACTAGTGTAGTTGAACTGCCGGAGGTCAGGTCAGTCACCATAAATGGACCGGTACCGACTACGTTGTGCCAGTCGGACATATCTCCATATTTCTCTATCACTTCCGGCGGCAGCAGATAGTGGTAGTAATTACCACAAGCCAGCCAACTCCAGCCTATCAGGGCACTGCCAGGAGTTTTTAATGTTATTTCCCACTGACCAGTTTTCTCCAGAGTTGCTGTTTCTGCTACGTAAGGTAAATAGTTTCTGAAACCAGATTTTGGATTTTGTATCAGGTATTTGAAGTTTGATATGAAATCGTCAGCGGTAACCTCACGGCTATTCATTAGTAGACTCGCTTCACTGTCCGGATTCAATGCCCAGTGGACTCCCTTCCGAATCATAAAAACTATGGTTCCAGCTTCGGGAATCTCCCAGCTTTCGGCAAGAACACCCATGGCTGTATCCGGAGCAGGGCTCAGATTAGGAGTCCAGGTGACCTTACCATTCCCGGCAGGACCCTGCGCCCAGTCTTCACCTAACAATTGTTCACTGATCAGTTGCCCAGCCCAGCCTATTAATTGACCCTGTGCACCCGGGTCAAATACTTCATTAGTTTCACCCAACGAAATAGTAGTAAGAGTTCCACCATATTGAGGTGTTTTTATTTGTGACATTTCATCCGTATCTGTATCTGATATGGATGATCTACAGCCAAATATCAAAGATACAGGGATGATAAGAAAGAGTATCAGCCAAATGCTTTTAACTCTCATTTTCCTGACTTTACTATAATAATTCCGTTTAGATAGAAAAAAGTCGTATGCTATAATATCTTTTACCATAAAATATTACAAGCAGTATGATTATTGATTAAGGTATTTTCGAGTGAATCCTCCATAGCTGGTGGTAAAAGTGGATACATCACTGCTGGCGACCAAATTTAATATTCCTTCACTCAGACCGGGACTGGTAACCAGACCTCGATTACTGGAACAATTACAACATTTTTATAATTACAAACTCATATTAATTTCAGCCCCCGCCGGATTTGGAAAGACAACTCTACTGAGCGAGTGGATACTTCATGGTAATGTGGGATACCCTTATGGGTGGGTTACACTGAACGCTGAGGACAAGGATCCACTCCGGTTCTGGACCTACGTTATTACAGCTTTGAAAAAGATCATTCCTTCTATTGGTGAAACATCGTTATCTTTAATACAGTCAACACCACAAATTTCGATAGTAAACCTCTTAACCGTTCTACTTAACGAGATCAACTCAGTTGCTGAAGAAATCGTGTTGATACTGGATGATTATCATCTCATCGATTTACCGCAGATCAATCAAGAGGTTACTTTTCTGCTGGAACATATTCCACCTAATATGCATCTGATAATTTCGACACGTATCGATCCTTCACTGCCACTTGCCCGTTATCGCGGTAAGGGAACGATAATGGAGTTGAGAGAGAACGACCTAAGATTTACTGCTGGAGAAACTGAAAGTCTACTTTCAGAGATAGTTTCAACACCAATTTCAGCGCAAGATATAAAAGCCCTGAATATGAAAGCTGAAGGTTGGGTTGCAGGATTGAAAATGGCAGGAATTTCGATGCGAGATAAGAAGGATCTATCGACTTTCATAGCCGATTTCACCGGAAGTCAACGATATATAATGGATTACCTTTTCGAGGAGGTTCTTCAACAACAGACACCAGACATCCGAAATTTTCTTCAAAAAACTTCAATACTGGACAGTATGAATGCGTCATTGTGTGATGCTTTAACTCAAACAACATTTGGCGAGAGTATACTCCTTACCCTTGAGAAGGCGAACCTGTTCATTGTAACCCTTGATGAATCAAGACAATGGTACCGGTATCATCATCTTTTTCGCGACCTTTTACGACACCAGCTGAATAAAGAACTGCTAGAGGATGAAATAAAAAGCCTGCACCTAAATGCATCGTTATGGTATGAGGGTAATCGTCTTCTCGAAGCTGCCATCAATCATGCTCTTATAGCCGGTGACTGGGAAAAAGCCATGTACCTTATTAACAATCCTGATGTGCATCATCATCGTGTAGGTCCCGTAACCACGTTAAACTGGCTGAAACAGATACCCGAGGAATTATTGAGAACCGATGTCTGGCTTTATGTGACCTATATGTGGGTGATGATAATGACAGGTAACAACGAAGACGCTGAAAAATGTCTTAAATACCTTGATGGAGTAGCAAAGAACGAAGAGAATCTTGAAGGCTGGATTGCTGCTACCCGTGCAATTTTAGCGAGCAATAACAATGATTATCGTCTATTTGAAGAATATGGTAAAAAAGCACTGTCACTCCTTCCGGAGGATAATAGTGGAGTAGGATTAATTACCGGAACACTGGCAACGATGTACGCTATACAGCGACGTTATAATGAAGCCGAATCCTTATTAAGAAAAACGTATGAAACGTACTTACAGACGGGGAACATTGCAGTTTCCATTCCTTCGTTATTGCAGATTGGATTTATCACGTTCCTGAAGGGTGAACTGGCTCAAGCTGTCACAATCTACCAGAGAGCGATCGAACTGGCTGAAGGTTATTCTGGCAGCTTAACTTTATTATGGCTTGTACATATGCTTCTCGGCTGCGTTTATTACCGATGGAATGATCTTGAAAAAGCAGCATTTCACCAAGAACTGGCAATAGATCTTTTTCAAACTCCGATATACCATATCATCGAAGGTTTGGATTCAGCCTATCTTTTCATGGCTGTGACGAAAACAGCCATGGGAGATAAAAAAGGAGCACAAGATGCCTTGGAAAAAGCAGATCAATTGTTAGAACAAACCAATCCGGTTAACCAGGCACGTAACGCAGCTTTCCATGGTGTTTTCACACTCTACCAGGATGATACAGGCACCGCTTTAGAGTGGGTTGAGAAACTTAAAGAGTTGGACATCCCGATACCTTATGAAGCTCCAGGTATTATCCAGCATTTTGTTGACACTCAAAAGAGTAAATCTGAAGTAAAAAAACACCTTCAAGTAGAGTACGCATTTTGTACCGCTCAGGAACTTGATACACACATAATACCAATCAGGATTCGACAGGCATTGATTTCCGATCAGCCTGCCGAAGCACTGGAGTTTCTAGGAGATGCTCTGAAATTATCAAAAACATCGGGCAATATCCGCGACGTCGTAGACTTCGGTATTTCTCTGGTACCGCTTCTCCGCCAGGCTGTTTCACAGGGAGTCGAAACGACATACACTCGCAAGCTCCTTGATATTATCATCTCTGAAGAGCATCTGCGTAAAACAAACATATCAAGATTATCAAATGTAACTTCTAGTTCGGGGATTTTAAGCGAACGGGAAGATGAAATCCTGCACCTGGTCGCTGAAGGACTATCATATCAGGAAATCTCGAATAGACTATTCATCACTCAAAATACTACAAAAACCCATATACGGCATATTTTCGATAAACTGGGTGTAAATGGTCGCCGTCAAGCTATTTCGAAAGCCAGGACGCTGAACCTTATTTAATCGTCTTTTTACATTTTCTCATTTGCCAACGAACACAGCCACATATCTTTCATGCAATTATTACCAATCATTGTCACCCTCTTCCATCGAGAATCACCTCCTAATTCACCCTTTCCAGGTGATGTGCAACGCCCTGATCGACCTTACCATTGTAGAAAACAGCTTTTCCTACCGGAGGTTTAACGCAATGGAGAAGGTAGAGATCATGATTAAAGGGCACATTAACCGTGACTGGTCGGACTGGTTAGGAGATTTAAGCGTCGTCCATGTGGATAATGGTAACACTCTTTTAACGGGTCTCATTTCTGACCAATCTGCTTTATACGGTCTACTGTCCAGGTTATCTAATCTAGGATTTCAACTGATATCCGTTGTTTCAGAGAGAGCAAACGATACTTATGCAGATAAGGAGGTAAAAATGTGAAAGTAGAAGCCCTTTCAGTGAAATAATAATCAAACAAGGAGATAAAATGAAAAAGAAAATACTTAATATGTCACTAGTTCTTTTACTCGTCCTGAGTGTTTGCCTGTCAGTATCTTTTACTGCTGTTGCTAAATCTGATAATAAGCCTGTAGCCTGGGTAAATTTCACCGGTGCTGATTGTGGTGGAAAAGGACACACTCCCGGTCAATATGAGCCAGTATTTCCTTTTACGAAGGCTCCACTCCCTCAGATACAACTCATGGTAAAGAGATTGGCAGATGGAAGTACGACAGGTCACTGCCGTTTAAGATTGCTGGGGATTGATGAGGATATAATGATCCCTACAGATCCTCCAATAATAATATTCAAAGAAATGGATTACGAAATTGTAAAATCCCGTTTCTACACTACCGGTGACACGAACATTGCCGAGGTTGTGGCGACTTTTATGGGAGTTTACTGGTGCTGGTATATCGAGGACAACGGTGAACCTGGGGTCGGGAATGATGCTTTTGTGTTATATGCATATATATCCCCAGGGCAACCTTCCTTCCCTGGTATTGATATGACTGGCTGGATGCCATACCTCCCATGGCAGACAATCGCGCCAGACAATATCCAGGTGCACATAACCGAAGATTGTCCATAAGGAAAACCTAATCCTGGTGGCAGGTAATTAGTGATATAGCCTAAACAGGAGGTGGGATTATTTACTCCCACCTCCTGTTTACTTGATCCTCTGAAATTCTCCATAATGGGTGTAAGATGTATGAGCTTTTATTTCTTTGGAATATTAAAGGTACGCAGGTTGACAGGTCCTTCGAAATCGAAACCGGCTTCGTCGAAGTCCTCCATACGTACCGCATCCAGTGTCGGACCCAGGTACAGCGCGTGAAAGAGAACAGGTTTGTTGATGACTCTGAAATTTAACGGGCAATGCCAAACCCCTTTCGGAATATAAACGACGGTTGTCGAATCGATAGTATGCTTTTCAAGTTCCTTTCCCATCCAGAGATCCACTTCGGCATCGAAGCTGCCGCAAAGGTCCGGCAGTTCGCCGCCGAGGAAAATCAGGAATTCATCGTACTTGTGGACGTGGGGAATAGTCTCCCAGCAAACTGGATCTGTGAACACCTGCCAGCCGATATTAGCCGATGCTCCCGGTAGGGCAGGTGCACCCCTGAAATAGGTCTGAGGGCTGGCAATCTCCGGGAACGGTGGCAGGCTGTTAAGAGAAGTGTAATCATTTGCCTTCGGTTCAGAGCGATCGTCATGTAAGAAATATTTATCGTATATTCGTTCCGCCATATTAATCTCCTTTTCTACTATTAACCAAGATTATATGTTTTCTCACAAGAGGAAAACAAGAAAATACCTTGTGCAGGTCTTTTTGGCAATTTCAGTCAACTTAGATCACCGAATTACTATAGATAGACGAAAGGCTCTCTGGAATCTGTAAAACAAACCGGGATTTCCTTCAGCAAAGGTTGAATGCGATCAGCCAGGTCTTTCATACCAGGTTCCTCACTCCGCTCATGTCCCACGATGATAATTGCTTTGTTAAGTCCCAGAGCTGCGGCATCACGAACGTACGCACTTAATGTCCACTCGGTGATCTCTCCGCATATGATTACATCCAGCTTTTCGTCGTTCATCAATTTTGCCGGCATTTCTTCTATTCCGAGACCGAGACTACCACCACCTACCAGAATACCTACTCGGCTGCACTGCATTTCCAGGTCGCCAACGACTCGTACTACCTGCATATCAAGAGTATTCTTAAAAAAACCAACCAGGTCCATTAATGATGTGGCAGGAATTGAATAACAGTGTGGTAAAGGAATATCTGTCTCCAGGTAATCTTCCCATCCGAGAGTTTTCAGCAGTCCCGCATATATCAGGTCTGTTATCCCACTGTGCATATGGTCGTGATACCGCCAAATGGATATTCGGTTATCGTTTATCAGCGCTTTTTTCTTGTGATATACCGGATCGGATTCCAGCCAGTCTAAACGGTCTGAACCGGTAAAATAGGTTGGTTCATGAGTTATTATCAGATTATATCCTTTGTCGATAGCCTGATTTATTACATCGACAGTTGCCATAAACGTTGTCACAACACCAGTTACCTCTTGTTCCCAGTCACCTTGGATAAGCTGGTCACAGGTTTTTTCAAATTTTTTTCCGCCATTGAGTGATAATACTATCTCAACTACTTCTTTTACTTTCATCACTGATACCTCCGAAATACTTAATGATGATCCCTACCGGTAAAATCACACTTATTACAGTTTGAAAACTCCGTATGATACTCCAGCTATCCGGACTTCAAGGTTGTTTTCTTCGACGTGTACCTCGATACCATTACATATCAGAGGTGTGATATTACCGGGTCGAATATTGTGAAGTCTAACCCGGGATGATTCAGTAGAAGGATTTATTATGATGAGAAACCGTTCATCATTTGACTGCCTCAGATAAGCAAAATGATGACCGTTTTCCATCTGTAAAGGGATAAGGGCCCCCTCAGCTTGGAGCGCACGATGCTGTTTTCTCAGATTTATGAGTTTACGTACATGGTGAAGCAGCGAAGCAGAATCTCCGGCTTGCCTTTCAACATACGGTCTGTTCTTGCGCGGGTCGAGAGGAAGATAAAAAGATGGTTTATCAGCAGAAGAGAATCCGACACCGGGAGTATTGTCCCACTGCATCGGAGTTCGAGAGCCGGTGCGATCGAATCCTCCCTCTTTGGAAGGCAATCCAGAGATATAACGCATACCGATCTCGTCACCGTAGTAGATAAAAGGCACTCCTAGCCAGGTCAGTAAAAACGTGAAGATTACTTTAAGATCACCGAACGTTCTTCCATCGGCACGTGGTCTCTTGATATCATGATTTGCGCTTGGAATTGAGATCAGACCTTTACCCTCCGTTTTTTCAGCCATATCAAGGTAAGGTTGTAAAAAAGCCTGTATATTGATGCCATTTTTCCTGCGGAAAAAGCAGTTTTCATTGAGTAAAAGGTCCGGATACCCGTTCACTCCGAAATGCAACATAAAGTCAATATCGAAGCCGGCGGTTATCGATTCTTCAGGATTACCCCATTCGGATATCAAGACCATGTTGGGATATTTGGCGTGTATTTCCCTGCTGGTATCCTGCCAGAGTTTGATTGTTTCTTTATATCCTGGATCATTTTTCACCAGCGAAAACGCCATATCAACACGGAATCCGTCCACTCCATGGCCAAGCCAGTAGTCCATGATTTTGATCAGTTCCTTACGCATCTCAAGTGGTCCGGGAGCGTCAACAGGTTGCTGCCATGGCTGATCCTGCATGGCGAAGCCATAGTTCAACGCCGGTTGAAAATCAAAGCAGTTCGCCACGTAGCTGTCACCGTTGTCAGCAAAATCCGGTATAAGGGTGAGTCCGATATCATTACTGGTTGCCGGGGAAGGAACCCAGACATAGCGGTCGTAGTATATATTTCGTTTTCTTTGAGAGGAAGCCTTAAACCAGGGGTGTTCTATGGAAGTATGACCGGCAACAAGGTCGAGACAGACACTGATGCTTCTCCTGTGGGCTTCGCGGCAGAGTTTGTAAAGGTCACGGTTAGTCCCATACCGCGGCGCGATCCGATAATAATCGGCAACATCATAACCGGCATCCTGGAAAGGAGACACGAAACAGGGATTAATCCAGACCGCATTAACTCCCAGCCATTGCAGATAATCGAGTTTCTGTATTATCCCGGGAATATCGCCGATCCCGTCACCGTTAGAGTCATAGAAGCTTTGAGGGTAAATCTGGTAGAAAACCGCTTGTTGCAACCAGCTGGGATAACCTAACTCATTTGATTTATTCATCGTAATATTACTGCTACTTTTTCACAGGTGTAAATTCAAGCAGCCTTCTTGGGTTGTCCACGAGAAGAGTTTGTATCTGCTCTTCTGTCATTCCTTTTGCTTTCATGAAAGGAATGAGATTTCTGATTATATGAGCGTAGCCATAGCCGCCATACGTTGCTAGACAGCACTTGAAGCAAAAGTCCTGGGCTAAAAGAATCTGGTGTAAATATCCTTTCTCGATGAGCTCCATAATGTCCGTGATTTTCTGGATATCACTCATCGCATTAGCGATACGTCCCATGTAGAAAAAATGAAATATAGCCTGTCCGAATCCGTCATATTCTACATAGCATCCTTGCTCCAGAACCTTAAGTCGTGTTTCCAGACTATACCCGAACCCGTCTATATGGCTGATAGCGACACGACTCATATCAGCGCCGGCATTTTTTAATACAGCAATATTTTCCAGTAGAGCATCATCGTCTATACTCGGATGGATATTAATAGCTGCCCCGGTACGCCTTTGAGCGGCAGCACAGGCTCGGAGTACCTTCTTCTCATTGTCCGTTAAGGGTAGAGAGCAACCGATTTCACCGATAATACCGGACTTGACGCCGGTATCACCTACTCCGACCATAATATCTCTCACTATCTCGTCGGCAATATCTTGTTCGGTTTTTTCATCCATATCTGCCGGGTGAGATAGCCCCACGTAGTAACCGCTTCCCATTATGATGTTCAGACCGGTAGCCCGGGCTATGCGCGTTAACGCCATCGGATCGCGTGCCAGACCGTTCTGACTGAGTTCGACAATTGTACCACCGCCAGCGTATTTATAATCCATCAATTCCCTGATAGCGATTTCCTCGCTGGTCTGGATCATATTGTCTATGTTGATGTGGGGTCTGGCACGAATCAGATGGAGATTCTCCATGCTTACTGGCTGACGGGCTAACTTCTTATCGCTGGCTGATTCCGGTTCTTCGAAGTAATCTGACATATCCCAGATAATATGTTCATGACTGGAAGTTATTCCAAGCTGATCTCCTTCTGTGACTCCCAGTACCGTCTGTACCTTACCTGTTAAATCAGTATTGTTCATCTCCCAATATCTCCTTTTAAACATCCGGCTGTGCGAACTGGATATAGCGTTCCGGATTTTCCACCATAAGGGCTTGAACCTGCTCCTCTGAAAATCCTCTTATTCGCATCACCGGTAGCGTATTTCGTAGAATATGAGCGTAGCCGTTTCCTCCGTATATGGTAAGAAAGTCTTTGAAACAAATATCATGTGCGATAAGTATTTTTTCAAGGTAACCTTCCTCGATAAGAGACGCTATGGTGTCAAGATAATCGAGATCACACCGGTGTTCGAGTAGTCGTCCCTGCAACAGGTGAGGGTATCCGAGGTTGCCGAAGCTTTCAAAACCGAGATAACAGCCGTTATCAGCTATCATCCGTAATGTTTCGGTAGTAAAGGCATAGACATTAACATGGCAGATCACCGTATGATTCAGGTTCGCTCCTGCATCTCTCAATATATCGACGATATTTAGAGTTATCTTATCATCGAATGCCGGGTGTATCATTAAAGGCGCACCTGTCTTTCTCTGGGCTATTGCTGAGGCTCGCAGTACCACCTTTTCACCCTCCTGCAATGGTCTTGAGCAGCCGATTTCACCTATTATTCCAGCCTTGACACCGGTGTCTCCGACACCGACCGTAATATCTCTTATAATCCTTTCTGCTATTTGATCCTCGGTCAGCTTTTCCAGCTCCGGAGGATGAGACGCCCCGATATAATAACCTGATCCCATGATTATATTGAGACCGGTTGCCTGGGCTATATGTTTAAGACCCAGCGGATCACGGGCAAGTCCGATACTGCTGACTTCTGCAATGGTACTGCCACCGTTTAGTTTGAATTGCATCGCTTCATCGATAGCTGTCTGTTCATCGGCAAGCTGGGCGTTATCGAGGTTATTCGGTCGATGATTACGAACCCACCAGAGATTCTCTGTAGATACGGGTTGTCGTGCTAATCCTTTCTCGCTGGCTTCCACCGGCTCCTCATACCATGCCGCCAGACTGGTTAGTAAGTGCTCATGGTAGAGAGTAACGCCAAGGGAATCCGAATCAACCGGGCCAAGTACGGTCTGGACTTTCCCTGCAAGATTAATATCCATTATGATCAAACCTCCATAAACATTGCATTCTTACCAGTCTTGCCTGAAGGAAGCGACAAACTCAAGAAACCCTCTCTTACCCGTTACTTATTTTTTCTCAGGAATCACGACTGAATTTCATACTGCCCTTCAGGAGTAATATCGTAGAAACCTTCGGGAACAAGTGTTACCTCAAGAAAGAATACTGGTTTGGTGACTCGTTTAAATCTCAGAGGACCGTGTACCAGACCTCCGGGGATAGAGACAGTCGAAGGAGTGGTAATGGTATAGATTTCTCCCTCTTCACCCAGCACTATCTCGATCTCAGCATCGAAATCATTGATGTTTTCGGGATTTCCTCCTACGAAACACAATATCTCGCTGCCTTCGTGAGTATGCGGGTAGACATCCTCATACGGTTCGGTCATATAGTGAAATCCGAGTGTATGATTGGCGTTCAGTTCTCCCTTGTGGGCGAAGACGGAAGGATATCTGTAACCATCAGAATTGGCGCCATCTTCCGGAGGTACCATCATTATGGGTGCAGGTAGAATATATTTAGAATATTTTTTTTCTGACATCAATGCTATCCTTTCTGGATTTAGTGGTTTCATTTTATAGGCTAGTGAAAATAATTATCAAGGAAAGGAAACTCAAATATCAATCTCTAAACTCTAAACAAATTTAAAGCACTACAACTGAATAATCTCGTGCTTTGAATTTAGTATTTTGACATTGTTTAGGATTTAGTATTTCGATATTATGATTTTTACAGGTCTCTTGACAGATATCTATATCCATTTTATACTTAATGTTACTTAACAAGTGAATAAAACCAAAGGCATTGAACGAGACTAGTATGCCCCGGGCGAGGTTCAGAGAGCCGGGGAAGGTGCGAGCCGGTACCGGACGCAGGGGTTGAATGGACTCGGGAGTCGCAAACCGAAAGTAATTTGACGAGTAGGCTTTGACGGAAAGGGTACCGTTAACATAACCCAGGGTATTAGACCGTAAAACCGGGACAGTACCTGAAAAAGATGATTGCTTTTTCCATTTTTCTCTCAATAATCCGGGACAATTGCAGTTAACCAGGGTGGCACCGCGAAGAATGAGTCCCTCGCCCCTGAGGCGAGGGACTTTTTTATACCTTTAATACCGGAGGTGGAAAATGTACTACCCGTCACTGGAAGAAGTGAAAAACTTAAAAGGAAAGGGCAACGTTGTACCGGTCTACCGCGAGATTGTTGCCGACCTTGAAACACCTGTTTCGGCCTTCCTCAAGATACACAGAGGAGGATATTCCTTCCTGCTGGAAAGCGTTGAAGGCGGTGAAAGGCTGGCACGATACAGCTTCATCGGTACCGATCCTTATAAAGTCCTTCAGACCTGGGGTAAGGAAGAGTTAGATCCACTTCCACGAATTGCCGCTGAAATGAGTAATTTTAGAATTGCGCCGGTAAGAGACCTGCCCAAGTTCTGTGGAGGAGCAGTCGGGTACCTGGCCTACGAAGCAGTGAACCGTTTCGAGAAGTTACCTTCACCGGAAAAAGACACTCTGGGTGTACCTGAATCGATATTTATGATGGTCGATACCCTACTCGTGTTTGACCACGTGATGCACAAGATCAGGATAATGAGTCACATTCACCTGGACGGAGATATTGAAAAATCATACGCGGAAGCCGTAGGAAAGATTGACAGCCTGATAGCCAGGCTGAACAAACCCATTACGACCACGAAGCAAATGAACGGTTCGGCACCATCCGCTGCTGAAAGCAAACCGACTTCCAATTTCGAAAAAGAGGAATTCAAGGCAGTGGTCGAGAAGATAAAGCGTTATGTTACCGAGGGCGAAGTAATCCAGGTTGTCCCATCCCAGCGGCTTTCACAGAAAACCACCGCGGCGCCGTTCGATATCTACCGGGCGCTCAGGACAATCAATCCATCGCCTTATATGTTTTTCTTCGACTTCAAGGATTTCCACATTATCGGCGCTTCGCCGGAAATACTGGTGAGAGCCGAAGGAGGTATCGCGACCACCCGTCCGCTGGCAGGCACCCGACCGAGAGGTAAAACACATGAAGAAGATATCGCCCTTGAAAAAGAACTCCGGGCCGATGAAAAGGAACGCGCCGAACATATAATGCTGGTCGACCTGGGACGCAACGACATCGGACGGGTGAGTGAACCCGGAACGGTTGAAGTCAGCGAACTGATGGATGTGGAGCGCTATTCCCACGTCATGCACCTCGTTACCAACGTACAAGGCAGGCTGAAGAAAGATATGAGTGCCTTCGATGCGCTTCGCGCCTGCTTTCCGGCAGGAACGGTTTCCGGAGCGCCGAAGATCAGGGCTATGGAGATAATCGCCGAGGTGGAACCAGAAAAGAGAGGACCATACGCCGGAGCTGCCGGATATTTTTCATTCAACGGCGACATGGATATGGCTATATCCATCAGAACGATGGTCGTCAAAGACGGTATCGCTTATACTCAAGCTGGTGGTGGTATCGTCTATGACAGTGAACCGGAACGAGAATACGAGGAAACGATGAACAAAGCAGGAGCTCTGCTTAACGCTATAAGTCAAGCGGAGCGAGCTGGCTCAGGAGGAGGGCGATAATGCTGATGCTGATAGATAATTACGATAGTTTCACCTACAATCTTTACCAGTACTTGAGTGAACTGGGAGAAGAAGTACAGGTGGTGAGGAACGATAAAACCACTATCGACGAGATGGAAAAAGTAGCACCCGAACGGCTTGTGATATCACCGGGACCATCGACGCCACTAAATGCCGGTATCTCCAACGACGTGATAAAGCACTTCGGTTCAAGAATACCGTTACTCGGGGTCTGTCTCGGTCACCAGTGTATCGGTTACAGCTATGGAGGAGAATACGGACAGGCGAAAAAGATAATGCACGGAAAGTCGTCACTGATATATCATGAGAACAAAGGGGTGTTCAGAGGACTGCCGAATCCTTTTTCAGCTATCCGTTATCACTCCCTGGTCGTGAAAAAAGAGAATCTGCCTGATTGTTTTGAGATCACCGCCCGGACGGACGATGATGAAATAATGGGTCTCAAGCATAAGGAACACCCGGTTGAAGGCATCCAGTTTCACCCTGAGTCTTTTATGACCGAAGCTGGAAAGGATATACTGAAGAACTTCCTGGAAATGTCGTAATTTTGAGGTGAAAAATGATTAAAGAAGCTATTTCGATGCTGGTAGATGGTAAATCTATGAATACCGAACAAGCGGCTCAGGTGATGGAGGAGATAATGACCGGCGAGGTTACTCCTGCCCAGTTCGGCGCCTTCGTGACTGCCCTACGATTGAAAGGTGAAACCGTCGAGGAAATCACCGGTCTTGCCCGAACGATGAGGAAACATTCTCTGAAAGTGGATATATCTGATCCTGTAACAGACGTGGTCGGCACTGGTGGAGACGGTAGCAATACCTTCAATATATCCACTGCTGCTGCTTTCGTTGCGGCGGGAGCCGGTTTAAAAATTGCCAAGCACGGCAATCGAGCCGCCAGCAGTCAGTGTGGAGCAGCCGATGTCCTTGAAGCTCTCGGTGTCAAAATCGATCTTACTCCTGAACAAGTCAAGCAATGCCTGGAAGATGTGGGGATTGGTTTCATGTTTGCCGCCGCCTTCCATCCGGCGATGAAATATGCCGGACCTCCACGCCGTGAAATAGGCATACGCACCGTCTTCAATATCCTTGGACCTCTGACTAATCCTGCCAACGCCGGGATGTACCTGCTTGGTGTAGCGGATGGTTCGCTGGTCGAAACGATGGCGAAAGTACTGCAAAGCTTGGGCTGCAGACACGCCCTGGTAGTTCATGGCGATGACGGTCTTGACGAGATCACCCTTACCGCAAACACGCGTGTCTGTGAAGTGACCGGAAGTGAGATTAAAACCTATGAGATAAGTCCAGAAGGATTGGGATTCTCCAGAGCAGGAATAGACAGCCTTAAAGGAGGTACAGCAGAAGAAAATGCTACCCTCCTCCGGGATATACTTAACCGAAAACAGGGTCCCCAGCGTGATGTCGTGCTGATGAATGCTGCTGCCGCTCTGGTGGCTGGAAACAGAACCAGGACACTTAGAGCAGGGGTAGAAGCTGCTACCGAATCCGTCGACAGCGGTAAGGCTGCATCAAAGCTGGAAAGCCTGGTAACACTGACATCGAGTTTTAACTAGAGAGAGTATTGCATGATACTGGATGATATAGTAGCCGATAAAATACCGGAAGTAGAGAAACGGAAGCGTGAACTGCCCGTGGAAGAATTGATGAAACAAATCCAGGAGCAGTCGGAGGTGCTGGACTTCGCTTCTGCGCTTAAAGGCGACCAGATAAAGCTTATCGCCGAGGTTAAAAAAGCATCGCCGTCTAAAGGAGTTATTCGCGAAGATTTTAATCCTGTAGATATCGCCCTGACATATGCCGGTAACGGGGCAGCCGCCATATCGGTGCTGACCGATGAAAAGTATTTTATGGGGAGTCTTGATTACTTGAGGGAAATCAGGAAAGCTCTGGACAAACCGGTACCGATACTCAGGAAGGACTTTATTCTGGACGAATACCAGGTATACGAAGCGAGAGCTGCTGGAGCGGATGCAATCCTGCTCATCGTCGCCATCCTCGAATCTGAGCAAATATCAGAGTTACTGGAGTTGAGTCATCAACTCGGTATGAAATGCCTGGTCGAAACACATAATGCAAATGAATGCAACGTTGCGGTGAAAAGCGGCGCGAGAATAATCGGTATCAATAACCGTGACCTGAGAACCTTTACGGTTGATATTGAGACTACGGGCAGGTTAAGACAACTGATACCGACCGATAGAATCGTGGTCAGCGAAAGCGGAATAAAGAATCGCAAAGATATTGAGAGATTAAAAAACTGGGATATAGACGCGGTACTCATCGGAGAATCATTGATGGCTTCTGCCGATATAGCCGCCGCAATGAAGGAGTACTTATGAAAAAAGTAACCAAGGTAAAAATATGCGGATTGAATGAAGAAGAACATATACTCGCCGCGGCAGAAGCAGGAGCCGATTTTGTCGGTATGATCTTCGCACCGGGTAAACGGCAGGTCACTCTGGAACAGGCATCATCAATGGTAAAAGCAGTTCGGAATCTGGAAAAACCTCCGGCAGTCGTAGGCGTATTCGTGAACACTCCCGCTTCCGAGGTAAACCGGATAGCGATCGAATGCGATCTCGACTTGGTACAACTGAGCGACGACGAGGACTGGCAGTATTGCCTGGAGATAGACAAACCTGTAATAAAGGTCATTCATATCTCTGATACCGACTCCGTCGGTAGCGTAGTAGCAATGATTGAAGATGGATTTAGTACGCTTCAGGGTAGAGATGTAATGTACCTGCTTGACACGAAAAGTGATGAAGCGTATGGCGGCACCGGTAAGTCGTTCAGTCGTCATATTGCTGCTGGAGTAGCAAGGAAAATTCCGGTAGTTATCGCCGGGGGACTTAATCCGGAAAACGTAGCTGGAATCGTCGATGAAGTACACCCCTGGGGAGTGGATGTTTCATCAGGGGTAGAGACCGACGGTAAAAAAGATATTAAAAAAATCAGAGAATTTATCAGCGAAGTAAAAGCCGTAGCGGGAGGATGAGAATAATGAAGAAGAAGATATTAACCGGTGACAGGCCGACAGGGCCACTCCACATCGGTCATTATGTAGGTTCGCTGGAGAACAGGATAAAACTCCAGGATGAATATGACTGTTACTTCATTATAGCTGATTTCCAGGTACTCACCGACCACCTTAGAGAAACCGAACGAACCGAACATTTAATAAAACATGTTCTACTTGACTGGCTTTCAGTAGGGATAAATCCTGAAAAAAGTACATTCTTCATTCAGTCCAGAATCTCTGAGATCGCAGAACTTACCATGCTTTTCTCCATGATGGTAAGTCTTTCAAGACTGCAGAGGAATCCGACTGTCAAGGAAGAGTTCAGGAGATCAGGATTGAAGTCTATAAGTTACGGATTTATCGGTTACCCGGTGTCACAGGCGGCAGATATATTGATAATCCGACCGGATCTTGTTCCGGTAGGCGAAGACCAACTCCCGCATGTCGAGCAAACACGGGAAATCGCCAGGACATTTAATGAACTCTTCAGCAATGTTTTCCCGATACCCGAACCGTTATTGGGAACAGTATCCAGACTTCCGGGACTGGACGGTAATAAAATGGGGAAGAGTACGAATAATGCCATATTTCTGAGCGATACCGCCGAAGTGGTGAGGAATAAAATAAAAGGTGCGATAACCGATCCGGCGAGAATCAGGGTAAACGACAAAGGACATCCTGAAATATGCAACGTTTTCAGATATCACGTTGCTTTTAACAACCCGGAATCTGCAGAGATAGAGACAAAATGCAAGAAGGGAAGGTTGGGGTGTATCGGCTGTAAAAAAATTGTATCAGACAGAATAAACGAGTTTCTAGAACCGATAAGAATTAAACGGGCGTACTATGAAGCTAAACCTGCAACGATAAAAGAGGCAATTCAGGATGGGACAAAGAAAGTCCGCCTGATAAGTAACGAGACGATAAACCTTGTTCGTGACGCCATGCATTTTGACTACAAAGGTTTGTTCGAGGAGGAGAAAATTGCAGCCTGATAGAAAAGGTTATTTCGGAAATTACGGTGGTCAGTTCGTCCCGGAGACACTCATGCCGGTGCTGGATGAGCTGGCATCAGCCTATAATGATTTGAAAAAGGATGAAGCTTTCTGGGCTGAGTTCGACTCCATATCTCGTGATTACTCGGGAAGGCCTACTCCGCTTTACCTGGCGGAAAAACTGACCGAATATTGTGGTGGTGCTCGAATATATCTGAAACGTGAAGACCTTGCCCACACCGGAGCTCATAAGATAAACAATGCACTCGGCCAGGGTCTTCTTGCAATGAAAATGGGAAAACACCGCATAATCGCCGAGACCGGAGCCGGACAGCACGGCGTCGCTACCGCAGCTGTATGTGCCAAGCTCGGACTCGAATGCATAGTGTATATGGGAGAAGAGGATATACGGAGACAGGCGCTCAATGTTTTCCGTATGAAACTGATGGGGACAGAGGTCAGGCCGGTATCGAGCGGCAGCCGGACGCTGAAAGACGCTATCAACGAGGCTATCCGCGACTGGGTAACGAACGCCAGAGATACCTATTACCTGCTTGGTTCGGTGGTAGGACCTTATCCCTACCCGGAAATGGTCAGAGATTTTCAGTCGGTTATAGGTACGGAATCAAAGCAACAGATCCTGGAAAAAGAAGGACGTTTGCCCGACTGTATAGTCGCCTGCGTCGGGGGCGGAAGTAATGCCATCGGAATATTTCACCCGTTTATTGGGGATAAGGAAGTAAGGTTGATAGGAGTAGAGGCGGCAGGAAGAGGAATAGACAGCGGCAAACACGCCGCAACCTTGGTGGCAGGCACGGTAGGAGTTCTGCACGGCTCAAAGTCGTATATCCTCCAGGATGAAAACGGCCAGATAAAGGAGACTCACAGCATTTCAGCTGGGCTGGATTATCCTGGTGTTGGACCTGAACACAGTTACCTCAAGGATACCGGGCGTGCTGAATATGTCGCGGTAAATGATACCAATGCTCTCGAAGGTTTCCAGTTGCTGTGCCGTACCGAAGGTATTACTCCTGCGCTTGAATCTTCACACGCCATATACCATTCCACGCAATTAGCTAGAAAACTGGACAGAGACAAAATTATAATCATCAATTTATCGGGGCGTGGTGATAAGGATATGGATATCGTCGAAGAAGCTCTGGGGGTGAAGGAATGAGTAGAATCGGAAAAGTCTTCACCAGACGGGGACACACTGCGCTTATTGCATATATCACCACGGGTTATCCGAGTATCGACGCTACTTTAAAAGCCGTACCGATCCTCGCAGAGAACGGTTGCGATATCATCGAGCTGGGGATACCTTTTTCAGACCCGCTTGCCGATGGAGTAACGATACAGAATGCCAGTTACCATGCATTACAGAATGGTATTACACCAGAAATTTGTCTGGAACTTGCAGGTACATTGAGAAAAAAGGTAGATACTCCACTGGTATTTATGTCTTATTATAATCCGATCTACCACTATGGTATTGAAAAATTCTGTATAGCCTGTTCGGTTTCAGGTATAGACGGCCTGATTATTCCCGACCTACCACCGGAAGAAGGTGTTGAGATAGAAGAGACTACTTTAAATAACGGTATCGATCTTATTTATCTTCTCGCTCCGACGAGTAACAAGGAACGTATTAGATTAGGGGCGGAACATTCACGTGGATTCGTTTACCTTGTCTCCGTTATCGGAGTAACCGGTGCAAGGAGTTTTCTTCCTTTCGATCTAAAGGATTTTATAGCCGGTGTCAGGAAGATGACTAATAAACCTCTCTGTGTAGGCTTCGGTATATCCACGCCTGAACAGGCAGCACAGGTAGGCAGTTTAGCCGATGGCGTAATAGTTGGTAGCCGAATAGTTCAATTATTAGAGTCTGATGACTCATTTTCCAGAATTGGTGCTTTTGTCTCCGAGTTACGACGGGCATTGGATATAAAAAATGTCTGAATCTATAAGAAAAAGAAGGCCGTCTGATATCAGACGGCCTTCTTTTATTTTATGTAATTGAGCTCTAGCCTTTTCCAATCCTGAACATCTTGGTCCCACAAGTCGGACATACACCCTGGGTTGCGGGTTTGCCATTTTTCATGGTAATTGCTTTCGCGTCCTTAATCTCTTTCTTAGCTCTGCACTTCACACAATATCCTTCCATTACTCAACCTCCCTTAAAGTTTGATTATAATTAGAAAGAATATAACCATAAACGCGCATTTTGTCAAGCAATGAATGGATATGAATGGATATTCCTTGAGAAGATAAAAATATTCCAATTCTTTGAGCTTGGTAATCAACTACTTAATAATATCCAATTATTGACATTATGGAGTAAGTATGCAAAAATTGCGAAAAGTTTGTGCTGAGGTGGGAAATGAAATTAGTGGTAATTGGTCTGGGACAATGCGGTGGAAGAATAGCTGATGAATTCGCAAAACTGAACAGCAAAGCTAAAAGACAGCGCGGCATTGAAATAGTAACCGGTGCTT
>DUFA01000050.1 GCA_011191975.1 Dehalococcoidia bacterium | reverse complement strand
GGAACTGGCGCCAAAAAGTATCTGGCCGGGTGAAGAAGACTGGCGTGGCCTGGAAGCCGTTGTTGAAGAGGTGGAAGCCGCCGGCGGAAAAGGCCTGGCTGTCGTCGGTGATATCAGCAGCAGTAAAGACGTTGATAATATGGTGTCCAAAGCCCTTGAGAAATTCGGCAAGATAGATATCTTTATCCAGTGCGTTGGCATCCGCGGACCGATGGCCACACCTATCGTCGACCTGGATGAAGCAACCTGGAGAAAACTTATCGGCATCAACCTGACCGGTCCATTCCTGCTGGCTAAGGCGGTAGGTAGAACTATGATTCCCGACCCGGAAGGTAAGAAGATAGTATTTATTGCCTCGCTGGCGGGATCACGCGGCTATGTCGGCAGCGCGGCTTATTGCGCTTCGAAACACGGTGTCATCGGACTGGCGAAAACCCTGGCGCTGGAACTGGCGCAGTACAAGATCAATGTGAATATTATCAGCCCAGGCGCATTCGACACGAACCTGAGAGATGAGTCTATTGCCGAAAGAGCGCGATCACAGGGCATGACCGTTGCCGAAATGATTAAAAAGCAGGCAGAAGCCGGACCACCGAAAGGTGGTGGTGGTCCACAGATACCCCTTGGCAGGATGGGGACTCCCCAGGATATCGCCGACCTGGTCATGTTCCTGGTGACGGATAAATCAAGCTACATCACCGCTCAGGAGATTAGGATAGACGGCGGCGCGGAGTAAAAAAGCGTTTCATTCTGGTTAAATTAATGTCACCCCTGCTTTTTCAGGGGTGACATTTGATATGTATCATTGGATATGGATTCCCGCCTATAAGAGAATGACACAACGATTGTCATTACGAGGAGTCCGCCAAAGGCGTATGACGTAGTAATCTATAAGATTTATAGAGATTACCACGGTTCGTCTGTTGACGGCGAAACTCGCAATGACATCGTACATATTAATCCAATACCAGTCATTGTTAATATCAAAATAGGGCGGTGATAATTCACCGCCCTTCGTTATTCGTGTTATTAAAAGATTAGCCCATCTGGTTGCCGCGTTCTTTCCATGTTGAACCCCTCTCGAAACCGATGACTTCTCGTACCAGGCAGTCTTTGACGACGGGAGCTGCCTTAAGAATAACACCGGTGCAGACCCCTCCGAGGGCCAGTGTCAGTTCTCCCTCCGGGATAAGCTGGCTTTTCGTGGCAAGGACGGTACATCCCACGCAGACGCGCATACCCTGGCTGAATATGGTCAGGAGGGACATGTCTTCACCGGCATCGATATCGAGAGGACGCAGGTGATCGGGAATACCGAACGGTTTCAGGAGATCCCTCCTGGTTGCGTTGGTGCCGGTCAGGTTCAGCGGTTCGCCCAGGATCAGGTCATCATTCAGGTAGCGTACCTTGATTCCTTCAGCTTCCAGCTCTTCCTTGATAGGGTCTGTGATGGTGACGTAAATCTCGGTGATTCCCTGCGCAAGCTGTTCTTCTTTCCGTTTTTTCACTTCAGGGCTGTCATTGGGGCGGACGACGATAGGCATCGTCCCCTTGGCAGGTGAATGAGGTGACGGATTGGTCACGGCGATGACATTCAGGTCTCCGATATCGTGGTTGATTTCGTCACGGAACTTGTTCAGGGTATAACCACTCGACCAGACCACGACCACGTTCTTGATGCCCATGTCATCCATTCGCTTTTTAGCGAATTTCACCATCTCGTCGGTATTTTTCCG
Source organism: Dehalococcoidia bacterium (assembly GCA_011191975.1). GTDB lineage: Bacteria > Chloroflexota > Dehalococcoidia > Dehalococcoidales > UBA2162 > MGML01. The sequence goes on along the minus strand of DUFA01000050.1, from coordinate 3,448 downwards.
GTCCATGCCGTCGAAGTACATAATTTCTTTAATCGTACCCATTTCTTATTCCTTTCAAATACATATTTGATAATTCGCTATACCCACCCGACCATGAGTGCCGAGTGCCGTTCGGGATTGACATAGATGGCATTTAGAGGACAGTCGAGTTCGCAGTAGTCGCAGCAGTTACATTCCTGGGGATACACGATGACGGCTTTTTTTGTTTCTTTATCTATCCGGATAACATCCGTTGCGCAGCTGTTGACGCAAATCCCGCAGCCATCGCATTTTTCCTGGTCTATATTTTCTATCGTCATTTTTTATACCTTCCAGCACTAATATTTTCTATGTGACAGATTGCTATTATTTCCGGTATTTTTCCGGCAGCCATTCATCGGGTACCGGTTGCTTCCAGAGTTTCATTTCACCGTTTTCCTGCTTTATCTTCGTCCAGGCAAGCCAGCCGGGATTGTCTGTTTCTGGGAAATCTTCCCGGTAATGCCCTCCTCTTGTCTCTTCTCTGAAAAGGCATGACCTGAGAGCCAGTTCGGAACCAAGCACCATATTCTTAATCTCGTGGGCGAGACGCAGTTCGTGATGATCGGTAGCGTAAAGCTGGGGTACGAAATGATCTCTGAAGAATTCCACCATCGTTAATGCTGCCTGCAGACGGTCACCATGCTGTATCATGAGCACATAATATGGAGTCATCGTGTTGAGGAGAAGCTGGGTTATCCACCTGGGATCGAAACCGCTTTTCCTCTCCAGGGGATCCACCATAATTGCTTTAGCTCTGGCTATTTCGTCATTATCCACCGCGTAGTCTTTGAGATTTGCGATATAGTCGGCTGCGCCTTTAGATGCCCTGTTGCCCATTATAAATCCGGTAGGGATACCGCCGAATCCGGCTCCTCTGATACTCAGGGTGTCACCGGCAGCATAAAGCCCTGTTACGGTTGTAGCGCAATATAAATCCGCCGGCCACAATCCGGCGCCCACGACGCAGTCCTGCCCGCCGGTTATCTTGTGCTTGCCTCGATTTCTGGGATCAAAATTGATCCTGGCACTCTCCATACCGTCCGAGTTCTGCTGTCTCTGCCAGACTCTCTCGATTTCTTCGTCGGTTGCGGCATCGAGGTCATGGTATATCGGGCCTTTACCATTATGAAAAGCCAGGTCTACTTCAAATCCAGTTTCATATCCGTAGGGGATCACATTACCTTCGGCATCGATAAACCGGCGATAAATAGCGCGTGCGGCTCTTCCACCTCTCCATGACGGATATGCGGCATTGCCGTGATGCGAGCCATGCATATCGCCGCCGGTGAGTTCGGCGCCGACCCTGTAAGCCATCGCGTGTCCATCACCGGTCATATTATGAGTTTCGGCTCCAACGGTTCTTAACGACCAGCTTCCGGTGCAGAGGATGGTTGCCTTTGCTTTGAAGACCAACGTCTCCAGTTCTTCAAGCGGGAAGCCGACGGCTCCGACAACCCTTCCGTTGTTCATCAGCAGGTCGGTGACCGTGATTCTGTCCATTATTTTCACGCCGACTTCAAGGGCTTTTTCTCTCAGAGGGGGTGGTACTCCTCTCCTGATAATACGCGCGGCGTTGAAAGGACTGTCTATACCCTTGGGAACAAACATTCCCTCTTCTTCGTTTTCCACAGGGAAGGGAACCCCCCAGGAGTGGAGCGTTGTAAATGCATCCCACGATTCTTTGATACAGATTTCAACCCAGTTACGGTCACTTACTCCGCTTTCAGTGAACATCTTGTAGACTTGATCATAGTTGTCTCCATGTTCCTCGCTGAAGAATGAAAAACGCATACCTGCTGCTGCCGTGGTTCCTGATTTACCCACATACGCCTTATCTACAAGCAATACGTCGAGGCCCTTCTCCTTCGACTTTATAGCAGCGGTACATCCGGCCACCCCTCCGCCAAGAACCAGTATATCAGTCTCGATTACTGTTTCTTTTGCCATAAGACTTCCTCCTTTTATAAATCGGTTTACTGAATACAGTATTACTTAAGAGTAACTCTAGCCTATATCTTCTCCGTGTATTTTTCGCAGTTCATCCAGATAATCCGGATCGATCCAACCGGCTTTCTGTTCCTCGATAAGGTCGACTCTTGTCGGTCGTCCCCTGGGGAAGTTAGGCGGTCCGCCGATTATTTTATCGTCGATTAGTTTATTTATCTCGGTTTCAGACATTTCCAGCAATGAGCCGAACACGTAACTGTCGTCCTGTGCAAAACGAGGAGCATGTTCCTGGATAAAGCTCTCCGCCTGGCTGAACTTCGCCGGCATCTGGCTGGGTATGGGTCTTTTCCCGATTCCTTCACCGTGATCTATTATATTGAAAAATCCCCGTTCCACGAGATGCGGATCGGTATTTATCTCCTTCATATTAAGGACGGCTCCGGCGGGAATACCGGCTTCCTGCATCATCTTCATAATTTCGATATGTCCGCGCCGGACAGTCCATTCTTCGACATGCCTGTCGAGTTCTTCCCGGTTAAGCAGTCTTTGTTTCAAGGTGGAGAATTTCTCTTCTTTTGTCCATAAAGGATTTTCTAAAACCTCGCAGAATTTCTGCCACAGGTTTTCGTTCTCTACGGCTATATTTACCCAGCTGTCTTCACCGCTGCATCGATAGCATCCGTGGGGTGCTGACGTAGGATGGCTGTTACCGATTCTTTCCGGGATTTGACCGGTCTGTGTGTATTCGGTGAGAACATCGCCGATATGACAGGCAACCGCTTCACGCCCGGAAAGGTCTACATACTGTCCTTCTCCCGTCTGGATGCGGTAGTAAAGCGCTGTTATCAGAACTGCTGCGGCATTGGCTCCTGTGACCCAGTCTCCATAGGCGCAGCCTGAAAGCAGGGGTGGTTCTCCGGGGAAACCGGTAATGTGAGTCAAACCACTCATCCCTTCCATTCCCGGCACGTACATATAGAAATCTCTCAGCGGTCCATAATGCCCGAGACCGCTTATAGATACCATAATAATATCGGATTTTATCTTTTTCAGTTCTTCGTAATTCAGTCCCCAGTTATCCATTACCCTGGGTGAATAGTTTTCGATTACGGCATCGCTTATTTTAACCAGTCTCTTGAAGATTTCTCTTCCTTCTTCGCTGCCGAGGTTGAGTGAAATTCCCTTTTTCCCGGCATTCAGCGTATGGAAGATACAGCCCCTGTTCCAGTTATCCTCGCCGGGTTCGTTTTCGGGATAGACATTGGCTCTCGTAAAGACATCGGCTCGCTGGATCGACTCTATTTTAATTATTTCAGCCCCAAGTTCAGCCAGTATCTCGGTTGAAACCGGTCCGGCAAACACCATTGTCAGATCGAGTATCCTGATACTGTCAAGTAACTTATATGCCATAATTTGCTGAATCCAGGAAAACTCTGAAAAAGTTCCCTCTCCCCACCGTGAGAGAGGGTAAGGGTGAGGG
>DUFA01000005.1 GCA_011191975.1 Dehalococcoidia bacterium | reverse complement strand
TCTTCAGATTTTTGACGAATCTCGTCTATTACTTCACCGTCAGTTATATACCCTTTTTTAAGTTTCCCATTATCGAAAACTGCCAATTCTTCCTTCGAATATGAAAACACACACACACTGTGGCTCTTTTTTACCGGATGCACCATCGCAGTGACTAAAAATGGTTTTAAAGAACTGTCTAGTTGCGCTAATAATTCACATGCCAGCACAGCAAAGCCATCACAATCGTCTTTCTTTCTCGCCCAGACTGCCTGTGGATAGCTGATACTATCAAATAAATGTAACGGACCATCCATCGTCCAGGTAATTTGTCTTAAATACGTCTCGATTTCTTCGAGTGACGTTACTGACGGTAACTCAGTTGTTAGATATTTCCTTTCAAGCAATTTTCGTCGTATTTTAGACCATCGATACCGTCCTGACTTCAGCCACCAGATGAGAAATTTATCAACTAGCCATTTCATCTTATAATTTCACCGTACAAATTATAATACCCTAACTCTCCCTGAAACAATGCTGTATTTTGTTTAGGCACGGTTTAAATCTTCAATAGCTTTTACTATATCCTGTAATAGGTCTCCATAATAAGGCTCTTTAGGCATCTCTCTTTTAATATCCGCAAGTTGTGTTTCAATACCTTTAAGAATTGCAGCAAGCTCTTCATTACAGTCTGCCATTTATTACTCCTTCATCATACTTCCCTTGAAATAATGATGGGTTGAGAAATGATCAAGTCATCAACTCCCTTCCGATACTAAAAGCTTTCGCTATAGTCTCACCAAAAGATGAATACACTCCCGATTCCAAATTGAAAATCATTGGCTTTATTTTACTGATGTCTGGTTTGTTATCTATCATACAGTCTTCTGATATATAAGATCCTTTAACTTCACCAACCACGAACGAATGAGTTCCTAAATTAAGGATATGCACCACTTTACACTCAAGGTTTATTGGACATTGCTCTATTAGTGGTGCAGTCTTTAAATTACCGTAAAAAACCTTAAAGCCACAGTCTTTTACTTTATCGGTCGTCCGGCCCGAAACAATTCCACAATAATCAGTTTCTTTTACCAAATCAGAAGAAGGAATATTTACCGAAAATGTAGAATTATCTTTGATACCTTCTAAAGTATACTGATGGTGTCTGATAGGAACAGCAACCATAGGCGGTTCGGCGTTAGCAACACCACCTCCACCAACAGCCATAAAATTTGCTTTATCATTCACATTTGCCCCAACAAGAAGCGTAGGACGAGGATACATCAACCTTGAAGGTTCAAGCTCTTTCTTAGTCATACTTACCTCACTCGTAAAATTAATAATTGTGAAACAGATTATAGGTCACATAAAAGAGATAAACAAGCAGAAATTCATAAATAAGTAAGAGATCAGCATTGGAATTGGTGATAAAAAAGGTTTCTTCTGAGAACACGCTGGTTTAACTTGTGTACCAGTCGTAGTTTTTAAAGAAATCGCGATTTTTTAGTATAAACTAGTAGATATTGGCTAAGTTAACTGCAAAATTACGTCAACATTCGAAGCTAGAGTATCCTACTCTATCGCCTTACCGGTTTTCAAAAAATGATTAGGCTCAATCAATGCAGCTTAATTCGACCATAATATTAAGAATTTCAACCCGATAACTCGCTAAATATCGTTAAACGCCACTGCTTACTATGTTATCGATATAATTGATCGAATATTATTCATTAAATCCTTCAGTTTTACTACATGGTCACACTACTTTTTATTTTTAGGGAAATAGACCTAAGGATTTTGCCTGATTAGGCCGAATTTCTGAATAACACAATTTCCTCTGTCCAGACCTGAATGCGTCATCACTACTTCTCCAACATATATATCACCGTTGGAATCAACTGAAATAGCGTGTGGTGATATGAAAAGATCCGTCATGTGATCAACCATGTCGTTACCCCATCGAGTTATAACCTTGCCATCGATTGTAAACAGGCTAACACGGGGACCAATATTACCTACATGTCCAATTTCGGAAACGTAGACCACGTCTTCTTCATCAATATAGATGTCGGAAGGCCGCGAAACATCGTACCACGCGTCAATAAACTTGCCTTGAGAATCGAATATCTGGATCCTGCTGTTTTCCCTGTCGGGTACCCATACACGGTCTTTTCTGTCTACCCAGATGTTATGGGGAAGCATGAATTCGCTTATGCCGCTTCCTGGTCCACCCCATGATAAGATTAGTTCTCCGTTCGGACTGAACTTATGCACCCGGGCGTTTCCGTATCCGTCGGATACAAATATATCCCCGGATGATGACAAAGCCACACCGGTTGGCCGGTTAAAAGGAGGCCCCCCTCGTATGATAGATTTCAAACTCTTTATTAAATCAGGATCTTCCATGTATCCTGTATCCGAAGGTTTATCTTTATCTCCAAGTGTCATTAGAAGGTCTCCTGAAAGAGAGAATTTTGACACAAGGTGGGTCATATCGTCCGTGCAGAAGAGTTCTCCTTGAGAAGTAATTCGAATACCATGAGGTCTCACAAAATAATCCTCACCCCAACTACCAACTAAGTCACCACTTCTCTCAAATATCATTAAGGGGTGTTTGCTACGATTAAAGATGTACACTCTATCATTCCCGTCAATACCGATACCGCCAATGTCATAGAAAGCCCAACCAGGCGGCAATTGAGCCCAATTTTCTACCAGTTCATATCTGTAATCACCACTGCCATAAATCACAGTTATCCTCCTTGCCCAGTCTATTTTCAAAGATTATTAACGAACCTTTACCACCTGTCAAACCAAGAGACTTTGTTTCCGAATATACTTGAATGGTATAGTTTGGTATTGTTTTTAAGGGAGTGGATAATGATAAAAAACAGAGTGAAAGAGAAAATCAGGCAGGATGAGCTGGCTATTGGTACCTATGTCAGCCTGACCGATCCGGCAGTAGCGGAAATAATCGGCTTAGCCGGTTATGATGCTGCATTTATCGATATGGAACATACTGCATTCGACATTCCTTTGGTTGAACAGATGATAAGGGCGTGTGATTTGGTGGGAATTGTATCTCTGGTAAGAGTCCCGGATAATAATCCCAAAATGATACTTCGTGTTCTCGAATCAGGTGCTCAGGGAATCCAGGTTCCGCATATCAGCGGAAGAGAAGATGCAGAATCGGCAGTAAAAGCGGTTCGATACGCTCCGTTAGGAGAAAGAGGTATGGGAGGAGCTACAAGAGCTACCCGCTACGGAGTAATCCCGATGAATGAGCATAAAGCTACCTCAAATGAGGAAATACTTCTCATAGTCATGGTGGAAGATACGACTGCTATCGAGCAGATTGAAGATATAGCTTCAGTCGATGGAATAGACCTGATTGCTATTGGCCCGACTGATCTGGCACAGGCTTTAGGAGTAGAAATCAACAATGCACTTTATCGGCAAACAATAGAAGATATTTCAAAAAAAATCAGAAAGATTGGTAAAGCAAGAATGGCTTTTCCATTGAACCTTCCTGCCTATCCTCTCGGTGTAACCGAATTAATAAGACTGGGAGTTGCTTATGCTAACTGCGGTCCAGCCGATGTTTCAAGGCTGATGGAATCATACAGATTGCAGGTTCAGGAAGTACACGATCAGTTACACATTTCCTGATTTTGTCGTCAATACTTCACCCTTTAAATATCATCAAGTCCGGCCCAGCATCGTCTATAGAGAGAAAAAAGTATTAAATAATCTTCAATATAAATTGTGAATTATGTTCAAGAAATATTAGAGCTAGTAATGATGAATTGAAAGATACGGATGAGAAGTAACTGGTACTTATTATGGAAATTATTGGAACTTTCATGCATTTTTTTCATCTTTTTGAGCCTGAGTAGTACTACTTTACGTTTAACAGGAAGAAACGAGCCTGTTAGCTACCATAAAGATAACACTATTTTACTAGAATAAGTAATAAAATAAATAAAAAAACACTGACGATAAGGTTACTTTACGGCAATAATCGTTAATAAAAAGATGAAAACGGTGTCGGAATCGTCTATGAAATCGAGGGATTAAGTAGAAAAGGTATCATAGACAAGCTAATTCAGATAACTCTAAGTAAATATTTGGGAATAAAATTCAAAATCATTTTCAAACAAGACTGACCCGACCCATGATTCTATAAGTTGTCCAATATTATATATATGTCATTGTATCAACTTGTGGGATTTTATTAATTGATAAACACCCGTTCTCGCATATGCAAGGTAAGGATAAGTATTATACAATGTTGTGGATATCAGCAATTAAAAACTAAATTACCATCATTTTCCTTTGACCTCAAAATATGAACGTCGTAAAGAGTCGTTTTCTTCTACAAGTTCCTTCTCGAATCGTACAAGCTGTGTTTTTAGGTTTTCACTGAGTACCAAGCCTTTCTTCATTTGTGGATACGTACTGATCTTGCTACTGATTGCACTATCGCATCTATTATTCGCTTCATCAAATCTTCCCGACCTTCTCAACAGGTCGATGAGTAATATATCCTCTCCACCTTGCGGAGAGCATTGTAATGGTTGATCTCTCCTTGTAGCTTCATCTATCAATCCAACTACCTTTCCCCTCAACTCTACAGATTTTTCATTATGACCTCTATCATCACAAATCCAGATTGGATAAACACAATATTGTGCGGCTTTGGCATAGCTTCCCGAACCGTCATACAACATAGAGGAGCACAAGAATTCATTTGCTTTTTCAGGAAACCTTGTATCCTTACGTTGCTGTTGATAGTCTTTGGACGTGACGATTTCCTTTGTCTTCTTCAAGTTTCTGCTTATATTAGGAGTGCAATAACCGCAAGATTGACAGCATGATATCTACACGTTGATGGTTTCACGGATCATCCCGTGCGGTCGGAAATCAAGGTTAAAATCTCCTGTACCGTTAGAGGACTTTATGTAAGCTTGTTCACTGTCCTCCCCGCAAACCGCACATACTACAAATGTTGGCATTATTAGCATCATCAGTTCCCTCTTATATCAATCAGGTAATCTGGTACTTTAATATATTCATTACTTAGGAGTGGAGTAAACTCGGTGGTTATTGGGAGGTGAGTCTGACAATACAACGGAATTTTTCGTCGAGAGTCGCTTCGGAAATGTCTTTACCGGTTTCCTGTTCCTTGCCGTTTAGTGTAATTTACTCTGTCATTGGTAAACAGACAAGTCTATCAGGTTATTTACTGGATATTTGTTTGTTGTTTCGTACTGCCGTGCTAACGCTTCGATGCTTTTAACACCAATTCCTGACTCTCGACAATCTCTTTATG
>DUFA01000049.1 GCA_011191975.1 Dehalococcoidia bacterium | reverse complement strand
TAATTCCTAATCATGTTTAACCTAGAGATGTCTTCTAACATTGCTTTTAGCTTTAAAAATGGAGCCAGCGAAGAGAGTCGAACTCTTGACCGACGGTTTACGAAACCGTTGCTCTACCACTGAGCTACGCTGGCTGTCCAGAAAAGTATATCATAAAACTGGTTTTTGCGATAAGAGTCTTACGAATCCTACAGAAAATATGTGCAGGATGTTCACGCCTTGTCTATATGCCCATTATTGCGTTTTATTGACCCTCAAATCAGGCTTGTGATAGTATAAAATCAATCCCGATAGCTGAGAACTTCAGGTTTTTTTATCCTCATTTATCTGTTGGTATTCTGCTATTGGTAATAAAATTCATAGAAAAGACTGTATGCTGGTTGAGGAAGAACTCGCCCGGGTATCACCTGAAAAGGATACTCTCCTGACTATCGGAGTATTCGATGGTGTTCACCTCGGGCACAAATACCTGATCTCAAAACTGAAAAAATCCGCTGAACAGGAGAACCTCCTCAGCGGAGTGGTTACTTTTCGCCAACATCCCCTGGAAGTCCTCGCCCCGGAAACCGTATTACCATACCTGACTAACTGTGATGAAAAGGTCGAATTACTCAAGGCTGAAGGAGTAGATATCATCGTTCCTCTTACGTTTACTCCTGAACTGGCCAGTCTGACCGCAAGGGAATTCACCGGACTCCTGAAGAAGCATCTCCGAATGCGTGGCCTGGTGATCGGTCCCGATTTCACACTCGGCAAAGACAGGGAAGGAAATGCAAGTGTCTTGAGAGAACTTGGACGCGAGATGAGTTTCAGTGTAACAATGATCGCCGCCATGAATTTCTTCGGAGAAGTCGTCAGCAGCACATCCATTCGAAAATACCTCCAGGAAGGCGATCTGAAAAATGTCAGCAAGCTGCTGGGAAGAACGTTCAGTTTACAGGGAGTCGTGGTGAGAGGTGAAGGCAGAGGCAGGACTCTCGGTTTCCCTACTGCGAACCTGGAAGTTGACTCGGTGCAGTCTCTACTCCCTGAAGGTGTGTATGCTACCTGGATACATATCGGTGACGAAAAATATCCTTCCGTCACGAATATAGGTAAACGCCCTACTTTCGGTAGAAATGACCGAGCTGTAGAAACGTATGTTATCAATTTTAGCGGTGATTTATACGACCAGGAACTCAAGATTGACATCGTCGACCTGCTGCGTAGCGAAACAAAGTTTAACAATACCGACGAGCTTAAACAACAAATACTCGACGACATCGAAAAAGGAAAGGCGGCGCTCGGACTCTCGCCCGATAAGTAATTGATTACTCGTACAGTAGCTCCCGATGCCGGCAAACGTTTTAATATTATCTGATTTTCGGATATACTGATTATTTAGATTATGCGCCTTAAGGAGACATATGGAACAGCTTCGTATTCCCGGACCGACGCCCATTCCCGATGATGTCCGCCAGGCGATGGCACGGCAAATGATTAATCATCGCGGTCCTGAATTTGCCGAGACTATCAACAGGGTAACAAGAAATTTGAAAATGTTCTTTCAGACGAAAAATGATGCACTCATTCTGACCGGTTCGGGTACCGGAGGTCTGGAAGCCGCCGCGGTAAACGTGATGTCTCCCGGCGATAAGGTACTCTCGGTTTCATATGGCGTTTTCGGAGAGAGGTTCGCCATGATCGCACGTACCTTCGGCGCCGAGATTATCCCTCTCCAGTTTGAATGGGGGACAGCACCGGATCCTGATGAGGTGAAAAAAGCCATACGGTTAAATGATGATATAAAAACAGTGCTCGTTACCCACAACGAAACTTCTACCGGTGTTACCTGTGACCTGGAGTCTATCAGCAAAGTGGTAAAAGAAGCCGGCAAACTGCTGGTTGTAGATGCCATAAGCAGTCTCGGTTCTATCGATCTACCGGTTGATGAATGGCAATGTGACATCGTTATCAGCGGTTCGCAGAAAGGCTGGATGATACCGCCAGGACTATCGATGATAAGCATCAGTGAAGAAGCGTGGAAAGCACATAATGTAGCTACCATGCCCCGCATTTACTGGGACTTTACCCGGGCGAAGAGTTACCTTGAAAAAGGTCAGACACCCTGGACTCCGGCTGTTTCCCTGATTTTCGCTCTGGATGTTTCACTGCAGATGATGCTTGACGAAGGACTGGAGAATATAATTGCCAGGCATTCCCGCGTTGCAGAACAAGCTAGAAAAGGGATTAAGTCACTGGGACTGTCACTTTTCGCAGATGAGAGATATGCATCCAATACGGTCACGGCAGTAAAGGCTACAAATGGGCTGAATATTAAAAAAATACTTCAAATCCTGAGAGAAGAATATAAAGTAGTATTAAGCGGCGGACAGCAGAAACTGGATGGACATATATTTCGCATCGGTCACCTGGGCTGGGTAAATGAATCTGATATAGAAATTGTAATAAACAGCCTGAAAGAAGCACTTCCGAAGGCAGGCTTCAAGGCATTATAATACCTGAAAGAACGGATATGAGTGAAGATAAGATAACAACTGATACAAAAAAGAAAGTTCTCGTTACCGAGTCGATATCGACAGAAGGTATCGAACTCCTCCGGAACCATGCCGATGTGGATATCAATCTTGATCTCTCTCATGATAAACTCCTCAAGATTATAGGCAACTATGAAGGACTGATTGTCCGAAGTCAGACCAGGGTAACAGAGGAAGTAATCGAAGCCGGGAAAAAACTCCAGATAGTTGGTCGCGCCGGAGTAGGTGTCGATAATATAGATGTAGATGCCGCAACCCGGAGAGGTATAGTGGTTGTCAATGCTCCGACCAGCAATACCACCGCGGCTGCTGAGCACACCATTGCCCTTATGCTTTCGCTGGCAAGGCACATTCCACAGGCTAATTCATCATTGAAAACAGGAGCATGGCAACGAAGCCATTTCGTCGGGATCGAGGTGAAAGGCAAAACCATTGGAGTCGTCGGTTTGGGTAACGTCGGTTCGGAAGTAGCCAGGCGTGCCCGTGCCCTTGACATGCGAGTAATTGCATCCGATCCGTTTATTTCACTGGAATATGCGCGCAACCTGAATGTTGAACTCGTACCTTTGGAGCAATTATTAAAAGAATCCGACTTTATAACCCTCCACATCCCCCAGACAAATTCAACAGACGGATTGATAGGTGAAAAAGAACTAGCCGTGGTCAAGTCGTCAGTAAGGATTATCAATGCGGCTCGCGGGGGACTTATCGATGAGGATGCACTGGTTAAGGCTATTAAAGAAAAAAGAATCGCCGGAGCTGCCCTCGATGTATTCAGAAACGAGCCGCTGACAAGTAATATTTTTGCGGATGAAGAGAACATTATCATTACTCCTCACCTTGGGGCTTCTACCGCCGAAGCACAAACAAATGTTGCCTCCGATATAGTAAACCAGGTTATTGCTGTTTTTAACGGTCAGACAGCCAAATACTCCGTGAACGCACCCTTTATTTCGGTTGAAAATATCTCAGTACTGGCACCTTTCATCAAGGCTTCAACCACCGCCGGTAAACTGGCAGCACAGCTTGCCGAAGGACAAATGAGTTCGATAAGTATCAGGTATGAAGGTGAAATATCCAACTACGATACCAATGTACTAAAGGCAGCTGTCCTCGGTGGCCTCCTTGAACAGATCAGCGAGGAACGGGTTAACCTTGTTAATGCTAATCTGATTGCAACTCGGAGAGGGCTGACCGTAGTCGAACAGAAAGACGTTATTAGTGAAAATTATGCCAGTCTTATTACTACCGAGGTAAAAACAAGTAAAGAGACCGTAATCGTATCGACTACCGTAGTACGCGGAGAAACACATATCGCCCGAATAGACAACTACTGGCTGGACATATACCCGGCTGAAGGATATTTCCTGTTCTGCGACCACCTTGACCGTCCCGGCTTACTTGGACAGGTGGGCAGAGTTACCGGTGACGCGAACATCGACATCAGTGCAATGCATGTCGGTCGTCTGAAACCAAGAGGAGAAGCATTGATGATATTGACACTGGATGAACCGGTACCCGAAGAAGAACGAAAGAAACTTCTGTCTGTCCCTGATGTCTATTCTGCCAAGTTTGTGAAACTCTAGTTGACTCCTAATCTCAGTCAAGTCTATTAATCACAAGACCTGAAGGTGATTTTGGGTAGAAGTAGGTTGATTTACGCGGCATTTTATCTCCGGCATCTGAAATAGACTTTATCATTTCAGGCCTGACCGGGCTCAACAGCAGAGCAAGCTGATATTCCTGAGTTCTTACCTTTTCAACCACGTCATGCATATCGTAGCCGAAAGCAAGACTTTCCTTCTCTTTTTCACTACTCAACGCAAGAAGATTCTCCAGGATTATATGGTCAACTATACTCACGTCAAGGTTTTTATAGATATCGGAATGAAAATATGGCATCATCTTACTGACTTCTTCCCGTTTATCAAGGGTCAGGATGAAAAGACTCTCCTGGTTAATACCAAAAAGTACGATTCTTGGAACGGTGGTATGTGTCAGAATATCTTCTGTTCTCGCCCAGACTTCCGGGCTCTTTAAGTCCATTTCTTCAATTGAAAAAAAAGCTTTTAGTTTGCTATATAATCCCTCTATATTCGACTTCGGTAAACCTCGTACCAGTCTATGAGGAGCAAGTATCATCAATCCGGGATCAGAGAATTCTACCAGCGACATCATCACATAATTAAAAGCTTCGCTACCGGTAGTTGATCCTGAGTAAACCTGCTGCTCCTGTCGGTAGGCAAGAGCACTCTCATAACGATGGTGCCCGTCCGCAATATACAGGGGGCGGTTAGATAGAATGTTCTGTATTTTCTCTATTACCGGTATATCGCTTATCACCCACATTTCGTGTCGTTCGTCGTTATCCATTTTCACTCTGATCAAGGGCTGTTGCTTTGCCTGATTGATTAAGATCGAGGATATCTGAATACCGTTGTCCTGATACATGGCGAGTATGGGGCTCGTATTTGCCTTCATGGCAAACAAAAGACTCAATCTGTCACCTCGTGCTTCGGTTAACGTACCTTCATGGGGACGTATAACCATCTTTTCCCATTCTTCAAGCCTGACACGAGAGATAAGACTGCGGCGTTTATACTGCCTGTTACGTCTCGAAAAGAAATGGTCGTGAAGGTAGAGAGAAGGAGTATAATCTGTTCGGAAAACCCCTTTCTCAAGCCACTGATGGAATATTGCCGCAGAACGCGTATATTTGTTGTCCGTAGCAGTATCCTGGGGTAACTCTCTTCCCGACTCGATTCTGATGTAGTTGTATTCACTCTTCAGGTATAATTCCTGCTGCTCATGGGGAGAGATGATATCATATGGCGGACAAATAACTTCCGACCAGTCTTTAATATGAGATTCATTATAATGAACACCACGGAAAGGTTGGATTTCAGCCACGTCCACCCGATTCCTTTGCTATTTTTTCTTTGATAAATTATCTTCCCAATCCAGTTTACCTTATGGCAAAATCCGGCGCAATAAAAAAGAAACCTTATCCGTTACCAGATGATCAGGATATCTCTAATAGTATCATCGAAAGAGGGCTCCGGATAATACCTGCCAGGTTTAGGTATTACACACTGGTAATACCGTTTACCTATTCCAGGTACTACCAGCTCATCACTCTGCGGTTCGAAATACACAAGCCCTCTGTCAATCGTATCGAAAGCTACTATAGTATGCCCTGAATCAGAATATCGTAACTCCACAAGAGCGCACCGGTAACCCGTAATCTCAGCATTATAATTGGTATCTCTTGAATAGTGACTGCATACATATACACCATACTCACTTCCATCATATTCATTTTCGCTCGTAGAATCCTGATTCATAAAAGCAACAGCCTCAGCATATGTTGGGTCTCTTAAGGTAAATCCATGCCCTAGAGCATCTGTCGTACCCTGGAGGTAGCCGTATTCATAACCGTTTTCGCGACCGTCAATCTGTCCTTCCGAAAAACCTTCCTGATACCCTATGTCTTTACCGAGCGTGTACCCGGTATCATATCCCGACTGCTCCCCCACATCATGACCTCTTGAGTAACCTTCCTCGTCTCCGTCTTGGTATCCTTCCTCATAGCCTTGAGATTTACCTGAAGTATATCCATAATCCTCACCCTCGGAGTAGCCGGATTCATATCCGGCTGTTTCACCATATGCATATGCCGCTTGATAACCGAAATAACCGCCTGAACCGAGAACTCCCAGGCATATAATTGACAGTACTATTATCTTCAACACTCGAAAAGTACCTCCTCCTATTAGGTAGTTCCATTATACCCTTTATATCCTTTTTTCCACTGACCTGAGTGGCTCAAAACTATGTTATAATTGGTCAACTATTTCCTGGATACCGAAAGAAATATGGAATCTTCCGAAGTAAAGCAGAGAATCGATCAACTCTCGACCATCATCAATCATCACAATTATCGCTACCACGTGCTTGACAGCCCCGAAATCAGTGATGCCGAATATGACGAATTGTTACGCGAACTCAGGCAGCTTGAAAAAGATAATCCGCAATTCTTAAGCCCTGATTCTCCTACACAGAGAGTAGGCGCCGAACCGGTGGAAGCTTTCGGTGTAGTTGAGCATCCCCAGCCTCTCCTGTCACTGGGGAACGCCTTCTCGGAAGGAGAACTTACTGCCTGGTATACACGGACATCAAGACTGGCAGGCAGCAGGCAGTTCGATATGGTTTGCGAGCATAAAATGGACGGCCTGGCAGTATCTTTGACCTATATCGACGGCAGGCTGGTCACGGGTGCGACTCGCGGTGACGGTTACCGTGGGGAGAACATAACCCAGAACCTGAGAACGGTCAGGAGTATCCCTCTTTCCATATCAGGCGACATACCATCGAGATTCGAAGTCCGGGGTGAAGTATTCATGCCGAAAGCAGGTTTCAGGAAACTGAACCGTGAGAGAGAATCCGAAAACTTGCCGCTCTTTGCCAATCCCAGAAACGCGGCCGCAGGTTCGGTACGCCAGCTTGATCCCCGCATCGCGGCAGCACGCCCTCTGGACATATTTATCTACGCACTGGGTTACGCAGAAGGTAAAACAATGCCGGACAACCACTGGGATACTCTGGCATATTTGGAATCAATTGGCTTCAAGGTAAACCCAAATAATGTGCTGTTGAAGAGTATCGATGAAGTAGAAACGTATTATCATCAACAGGTGGAAAATCGTGAAGACCTGCCTTATGAAGCTGATGGTGTCGTTATAAAGGTAAACTCATTCGAATTACAGCAGTCACTGGGCTATGTCGCCCACGAACCGAGGTGGGCAGTCGCCTACAAGTTTCCTGCCGTACGCGGCACTACCCTGCTCAAAGAAATCAGGATAAGTGTCGGTAGAACAGGAACGATGAACCCCGTAGCCGTGCTGGAACCGGTTAAAGTTGGCGGTGTCACTATCAGCAATGCCGCGCTGCATAACGAGGACGATATTCGCAGGAAAGACATCCGGGAAGGCGACCGGGTTTATATCCAGCGCGCCGGCGATGTAATACCCGAAGTCCTTGGGCCGACCCCTGACAGCAGGGAAAATCCTCAAAGGCATGATGAATTCAAGCTCCTCGCTAAGCTGGATAAAGATGTGCAGGGGCAACCATTGTGCCCGGAATGCAGCAGTACCGTGATCAAACCGAAAGACGAAGTAATGTATTACTGCTCGAATGCCGCCTGTCCTGCCCAGGCACGACAGAGGATCCGGTTATTTACCTCACGAGGAGCTATGGATATCAGGGGTATCGGCGAATCGCAGAGTGCCACCCTCTTCGAAGAAGGGCTGGTCAGGAACGTCGCTGACCTCTACACACTCAAAGATAAGAGAGAGAAACTGCTACAACTCGAAGGTATGGGTGAAAAAAGTGTCGAGAATTTACTGGAGGCTGTCGAATCCAGTAAAGACAGACCTTTACCCAGACTGATATCCGGATTGGGAATACGACATGTCGGCGGGACTGTTGCGTCACTTCTGGCAGCTAATTTCAGAGATTTAACTGAACTCGCAGAAGCCACTGTTGAAGAGTTAACGGAAATCCCAGCCCTCGGTCCTAAAATAGCAGAAAGTATTAGGGATTTTTTTAGTAGAGAAGAAAACCTGGATATAATTCGCAGGCTGAAAGACGCCGGTGTTCGAATGACCGCAGAAGAAACTCCAAGGGAGAGTATGCCACTCATCGGACAGGAATTTGTGATTACCGGAAAACTGGAGTCTTCAAGCAGACCTGAAGCAGAAGAAAAAATACGAATCCTTGGTGGTACCGCTAAAAGTAGTGTTACCCGTAAAACAACTTACCTAGTGGTTGGAGAAGATCCGGGAGCGAGTAAACTAACCCAGGCCGAGAAGTGGGGAACACAGAAAATCACCGAGGAGGAATTACTCAGACTGCTTGAAGGTAAAGGAATCGAAAATGGATGATTACGGATCACATCCCGGAGGAAACCCTCAATACTGGATGGATAATATAGTCCGCGAATACGAATACCAGCAGCATCTGGTTTCAGAAGAGAAAGAGGAAAGCTTATATAGTATTGTCAGGATTATTAATTATTTTCGTTACCTTTACGGAATAAGTGCACCCCGCATACTTGATATAGGCTGCGGACCGGGTACGGCAACTACTCTTGCTAAATTTATACTTGAAGGTGTACCGGACAGTTATGTAACCGGTGTCGATTCCTCTGAACAGATGATAGGGGTAGCTAAGAGCAGGCTTGTTGGTGAATATGGCCAGCGGTTTATCGGTTACGTCAGTGATTTCAACAACCAGAACTTCTGGATACCGGAAATCAATAGACGATATGATTTTCTCACGTCATTCGCAGCACTGCACTACCTTTCTGACAATCGAATGTTTCCCTTTCTGAAAGAAATTTACAACCATCTCGAAACTAACGGCGTATTCGTGGTCAGCATGGGAAATCGGTCTGCATTACCAAAAATTGCAGAAATGGAAAATCAGTTTCGCATTGAGTTTACGTTTAATCAACTTACTCCGGATAGACGTCCGCCTGATTTCAGGCAATTTAAAGCAAATTTTGAGGAAACTGACAGCAAAGCCAATATTAACTGGCACAGCTACCGTGAATGGGTGGAATTGATAGAAGATGCAGGCTTTCGAGAAGTCGACGTAGTATCACATTTATGGATTAGAACAACTATTGTTGCTTTGAAATAACATCAAAACACAGATAGGATTGACGTCTAGTGAAACTTATTGTAGGACTGGGTAATCCGGGGCGCAGGTATGAAAAAACTCGTCATAACCTTGGATTCATGTGTGTAAATCGTCTTGCCCGTGAATGTAATATCAAATTGACTAAAAGCCAGGGGAAAGCCCGTACCGGTAAGGGAAGAATCGCCGGAAACGAGGTATTACTGGCCAGACCACAGACCTATATGAACCTGAGTGGAGAATCTATCAAACTGCTCTTGAACAAAACGCATACAGGAATTGAGGATCTTATTGTGATCCATGATGATCTCGACCTGCCGGTCGGAAAGATCAGAGTTCGATTTGGCGGCGGTTCCGGTGGACACAAGGGGATTAATTCGATATTTCAGGAAACAGGCAGTCGTGATTTCTATCGAGTCCGTATTGGAATCAGCAGACCGTATAGATTTAGGGATAAAATAGAGATACAAGAAGATGACTTGATAGACTATGTTCTGAGTAGCTTCACTTCAGATGAAAAGAAGATAATTGAAAAAAGCATTCCTTTAGCGGGTGAAGCCGTAATCTCCCTGATCACCGAAGGTCTTACGGCAACGATGAACAAGTACAACTCAAACTCGGTCAAAGAATAAAATCCAGAAGGAGGTGAGTATTATGGACACAGATATGGCACCGGAAATCAGAGATGACCGGTATGCCATCCAGGTTCAAGGACTTACAAGGGTATTCGGCAGTCTGATAGCAGTCGACAGAATTGACCTTAACATTAAAAAAGGTGAATTATTCGCACTGCTGGGAACCAACGGAGCGGGAAAGACAACCACCATCAAAATGTTGTGCTGCCTGCTGAAACCTACCGATGGCTCCGCTTCGGTAATGGATTATGATATAGACCGTGAGCAGTACAAGATAAAAGAGATAATAGGTGTCTCTCCTCAGGAAACAACCATTTCGGACCACCTGAATGCCTGGGAACACCTGCAACTGATAGGCAAAATACACGGTGTCAGTTCCACTGAAATCAGGGGAAAAAGCGAACTCCTCCTGGAGACGATGGGATTGATCGATAGAGCGAAAGACCAGGTAAGAAAATACTCCGGCGGCATGATGAGGCGACTCAGCATCATTATGGCTCTTGTTCACGATCCGGATGTCCTGTTTCTTGATGAACCTACCCTTGGACTGGACCCACAGGCACGACATGCCATATGGGAGTATATAGAGCAGTTCAAGGGGAAAAAGACTATCCTCCTGACTACCCATTACCTAGACGAAGCCGATCACCTGAGTGACAGGTTGGCTATAATGGATGAAGGAAAAATCGTTGCCCAGGGCACAAGCACCGAATTGAAAACCAATATGCTGGGTAAGCATACGATGATAGTTTACGCATGGAACCTCACTCAGAAGGTTATTTCCGAGATAAAAGCAAAATATGATGACGTAGTTGTTACCGACGGTACGATGGAAATTACGCACCCGGAACTCGATTTTAAAGAGGTAGTGGACAGCCTTCATTCAGCTGGAGCAACGGTACGCTCCGCTTATGTAAAGGAACCAAGTCTCGATGATGTGTTCTTGAGTTTTACCGGGAAGGAGATGAGAGAATGAGAATTCTTGAACTTACCGCCAGAAACCTTAAAGAAACCTACCGCGACCCCCTTGCACTTGGCTTCCTTCTCGGTTTCCCGCTTGTATTTATGCTGCTTTTTGGAGCTATTTTCAGTGGCGATGAAAATCCTGACTTTCCAGTCGGGACGATAGATAATGATAATTCGCAATTATCCCAAACATTTATATCTGAAGCACTCGGAACCGTAGATGTGTTGGACCTGCGGAGTTACGAAGAAGCGAGTGCTGCTATGAATGATCTGAAACTCGGTAATCTATCGGCCTATGTTGAAATCCCTGAAGGATTCGGTGAACAGGTAGCTCTTACCTGGCAGGGACAACATAGCGATATAGTCCTGAATATGACGTATGACGAAAGTGATATCCAGACGTCACAGCAGCTTATTTCCGT
>DUFA01000048.1 GCA_011191975.1 Dehalococcoidia bacterium | reverse complement strand
TTCCATTGTAAGTCTCGAGACATCAATAGCCATTGCCAGTCCGAAATCATTTATCTTAGCGGTGCCATCGGCACTCAACATCACATTCCCCGGCTTAATGTCACGGTGGATAATACCTTTAGAATGAGCGAACTCTAGTCCTTTACAGACAGCCTTGGCTATTTCTATTGTCCTATCCAACGTTAGCTTATGGTCTGGAGCTTTCTCTATAAGTGTTTCTACATCACCGCCCGATATTAGTGGAGCAACCATATAAGGCTGTCCCTCGTGGTCACCGAGTTCATGTATGCTGGCTATGTTGGGGTGGTCGCCGAGACGGGCCATAGCCTGGGCTTCACGAAGAATGCGGGTGCGACCGGTTTCATCCAAATTCTCAGTTTTGATAAGATAGATGGCGACGTCCCGGTCGAGTCTGGTGTCGTGGGCTAGATAGACTTTCTTCTTCCCACCTTCTCCGAGTTTCTTCTTGACCTGGTATCGACCGTTGGCGAAGGAAGTAGGTTCGGTTGTGGATGGTTTAGTGGTGGCAGGCGGTTTCTGTGAAACAGGTTGACTTAGCTGGTGTCCGCATTCGTGGCAGAATTTCACTCCCGGTGGATTGGCGTGACTGCATTGAGGGCAAATCTGCTCATTCTGCAGCGGTTTACCGCATTCACCGCAGAACTTGACACCCTCCGGATTTTCAGCTCCACAATGTGGACATTTCATTCGAAGCTACCTCTGAAATACTAACACGTGTGTATCAGTGTACGAGGATAACATAATGATGTCAAGATAAGAATTTCAGGAGAAGAGTACATTCGAAGTATGGATTATTGATTTCCTTGTTACCATCCCGTGCTTGACACGGGATCCAGAATATTCCTCTAAAGGATAAATTTCCGTTTTATTTCACTAATCTTTCTAATTCTCAGATTATGATATCAACCCATCCCTCTTCCGTCTCCCTTTCCCTTGGGAAGGGAAGGGAGAGACTTACAAATAGGATTCGAAGCGGTCAAGGATCATTATTGACGACATGGAGCGGTTGCTTGAGTGGGTAAAGGATGGGGGGAAGGATTACGGCATCGTTTCGTAACGATGATTATCCCCTCGTAGTGACTTTCAAGTATGCCGACTAAATTACTCGTCACGCTTGTTGATCTGCATGACGACCATGGTTACCATCATTACCAGGAAACCACCGCTGAGGCCGACGAACATACCTCCGGTGATATTGTCGACGAAAAACCCGATCCCCATACCGAGAAGGAGACCGACAGGTATGGCTATTCCCGCGATACTTTATTGCTTGTTCTTACCCTTTGATTCATCCGACATAATACTTCTCTTTGCCGTACCTGTTACGGACTGTATTTCTTTACGGAGTCGACCATCGCTTTTACGTTTTCCGGTCTGGCGTAGTCCATAGAACTGCCGACTCCCATAATATACCCTCCGCCTTTGCCGACCACTTTGATGAGTTTCTTGCAATATTCCTCTACATCCTGGGGTGAGCCTGTCTGGAGGATGGTGGGAGGAACACCTCCCTGGATACACATATGACCGCCAAGGACTTCTTTGGCCTTGAAGACGTCGGTTTTCTCGCAGTGGAATATCACCTTGCCTTTCGGTAGATCGAGGAGGTACTCCAGGCGGTTATCCCAGATACCTTCCCAGAAAGGAGCGGCGATGAAACCGAGTTCGACATTCTTATCGATACACTGCTTCAGATGAGGCCAGTAGAATTTTTCGAACTGAGCGTCCGACATAAACCCGTCGGAACCGCGGTGCAGTGGCATTCCCGCTCTACGGAGTCTGCCTTTCGGATCCGGTTCAGCCGGGACACATATCGAGAGCCACCATTCCATCACCCGATCGCAGGCTTCAAGAAGCTGGTCGGGTCGACGGTACATATCGATCATAATACCCCGCATTCCGCGAAGTCGGTCGGAAATAACGTCGAAGGGGGTGAAGGTAATTCCCCTTCCCTGTCCAATCGGCGGTGACGGGAAACCGAGTTGCGCCATTTCCCGGGAGAATTCGATGTTTTCCTGCATCAGCCTGGTATGTTCCTCCTGCACCTTCAGGAGCATTTTACCAATCTTCCGGTATTCCGGTGAAGTCAGAATGCTGGTGAGTCCCTGTATTCCCATGCCGAAAATAAGAGTTCTCAGGGGAGGGAGTTTCGGCAGAGGTGCAAGAAGACCGTAGGTGCGTGGCAGGTAATAACGCAGGACAAAATCGGAAGGGTCCGCAAGGAAGAGATCATATTCATCAGCTTTCATATATTCCGCTTCGACGAACTGGAATGACAGATCGTCCGGCTGATTGCCGCCAGGCCATCGATATTGCCTGTCATCCAGCATCTCCATGACCGTGCCGGAATTCATTGGACCCATCGCCATGGCATCGTCAGGTTCGAATTCAAGGAGCATCTTTTTACTGGCTTCCCTGTAAGCTGCCTGGTCGTAGTACATCGAAGAAGCTTTCAGTCCGGCATACCGGGCCGCGAAAACCCCGGTTCCCAGGGTAATTGGGACCCTGTCTGGCTCTCTTAACTCGATTGCGTCCTTTACTCTCTTCTCTCTCTCGTCAATCAGCTGCTGTATCGATTTACCGTGCTTTTTTTCAATTTCATCGACAAGTTTCTGCGAATTATCTTGTGCCATGAAGTACTCCTGAAATGTATATTTTAAACGGATTCATCATATAAAAAGTAGACAATTGAAGTCAAAAGAGGTTTCAATGGCTTCTGTTTATATTGTTGGTTTATTTTCACCTACCCTCTCGCACGAGCCGGAACTTGACGTATATTGTATAATAACTGTGAAGGCAGGTGGGGAGGAAGACAGTCTTAGCAGAGCCTTCGAAAAGGAGATGAGCCTATGGACGATTTGTGTAGACGGAGGTCCTCCGCCTAAAAAGAAAAGGGCCATTGGGAAGGGGGAGTTACTACTAAGTGACTCCCCCTTTTATTGTCGCTTTTTCTGCTTCAATGACCAGTACTTGGTTGCAACGATTACAGTTATTATACCGTTCGACCCCGTATCAAGTACGGGGCAAGCTCTGAGCTTGTCGAAAGGCGCCGTTGTGGTTCGACAGGCTCACCACGAACGGCTTGATTACCCCAATTTTCTATGCAAACAAGTCCCTGTATCAAGTTATCCCGGCGGTTACTCTTCCCACTGGGAAACGACTTCTCCGAGGCCAAGACCTCCTGTCGTGGAACCCTTAGTGATGTTCATCCTGGCACCGATAACCTTGACAGGTCCAAAGAAGGTAAGTGGATCATGAGGTCCGTCGAAGAACTCAACCGTGGCGGTTCCTACGGTACTCGTTCGGGTTGAACCTGGAGATAGAGGTGGAGGGCTGCCGGGGGTAAATTCACCGCCAATACGGACAAGCTGGGTCAGGGGCGGAACCGCCGCTGAAGCGTTGGGCACACGCTTGACCAGGTAAACGGGAAACATGACCGGCCATTCGACATCAGGAACGGAATCTTTGATCGTGTATACAACCTTCATCAGGGGAAGGCTGCTTTGGTCTTTCTGCTTGTTACAGGTGACGGTCCAGCCGGTGTCGGTCTGCGTCCAGACAATTTCCGCCATTTTTTTCGGCCAGCCCCAGATCTCACGCCCCGCGATCAGTCCCATATCGCTGTCTATATATTCAATAAGAGTGGTTGAGCCTGTTTTATCCTCCCACTTGATTGGAGCATTGATCTGTATTTCGTGGACATTGAATCCTTCGCAGTCGGGACTCCATCCCATCTGTATAACGAACAGATCATTATCGGTGTTCTTCTCCAGTGGTTTTGCCAGGGCGCGTTCGATGGCTCCGAGGGGAGCCTTGCACAGGAACTGGAGTTCGTGATTGTCGTTGAAATGGTGGGGAAGGGGTGGGTACGGAGGCGAGAACTCGGGAGAAGGAATGAAATCCGGCCATGTTTTCTGCTCAGACATATATACTCCTTTTATTGAACTCTATATGATTATACGTACCTGTCATTGTGAGTTTCGCCGTCAACAGGCGAACCGTGACAATCTCTAAAAATGATAAAATTCTGACTTGTTTCGGCAAGTATAAAATCAGGGGCAATATTTGTCAAAGGACGGCACTTGCATATGCAGATATGTGGTATAAAAGAGACAATAAAGAGAATAGTGGGAGGGAAAAAATGAAAAAAGATTTATCTAACACATTAATTTCCGGAATATGCTGGGATATGGCTGTGGTGGTAAGGGATCTGGAAAGTACCGTAAAACGACTGGAGGAACTGAGTATAGGTCTGTTCGTGGTTCCTGAAGCACCAGAAGGTGCCGAAGGGCTTTTCTACAACGGTGAACCTCTCGAATCAGAGTACAAAGCGCTTGTCACCCGGTTAGGGAACATGCAGATAGAAATCATTCAGCCGGACGATAAACCGAATCCCTGGAAAGAGTTTCTCGATACCAGGGGAGAAGGCATCCATCACATCGGGTTCCAGGTAGACGATGTGGAAGGAGAAGTAAGTCGCCTGGCCGGGCGTGGTGCGGAAGTGCCGTTTATCGGCAAGATCAACGGTAAAACGGGTGCCGCCTACGTGGACTTGAACATCGCTAATATAGTTTTGGAATTAACGAGTTTTAATGATGTTGCAGAACAATAAAAAGTTATTGATGGAGTAATTACACATGGAGAATACACGATATTTTCACCTGGTCGGTACCGGCCCTAAACCGGGCAGGGAAAATGAATATAATGCATGGTATAACGAACACGTAACCATACTGTTTGAATTCAAAGGTTTGAAGAAGGCAACGCGCCTCCGTCTCGATGAACCTTATGGACCGAACGGGGAGAAAAGTCCCCAATACGTGACGATCTATGAATTCGAGAAAAGAGAAGATTTTCACGATTTCTGCAACAGTCCGACCATGGACATAGCAAACAGGCACTATGATATGCAGGGAAGACCAGTCAGTGAGATATACTGGGCTGGAGGGTATGAATCGTTAACAATCCTGGAAAGATGATTATGATGAGTGGAAAAAAGAATAGTCGGGGTGAGAGGATTTGAACCTCCGACCTCTGCGAGATGATGTTGACAATACTACCTTAAGACGAAAAAGTAATAGAACAAAAAGCTTTTACTGATGGAATATCATTTATGCAACAAACGGGAATTAATCCGTTTGAGTAATAGACTCCTGCTCGCTTCAACTGAAGAGATGGGGAAGAAGATCCAAGTACCGAGAAGTTTCTTTTCAACCATCCACCTAGCTACGGCTTTGTATCTATTGCGTATCAGTCTCCAACGCGATTGTACACGGTTTAGATAAAGATTCTACCAGCGTCACGTTCTGCTTTTTTATTACTTCTACACAGTTGTGAATATTTCTTCAACTTGACATCATCTATCTGCAATCATACACTGTAAAACACAACATACTCAGGAGGGCGTGTCTATATGAAATGCCCGTACTGTCAAGCTGAAAACGTAGATACTGCAAAATTTTGTATTGAATGTGGGAAACAGCTCAATATAGAAAGTATATGTCCCAATTGTCAGCATACCAATAAAGCTACAGCTAAGTTTTGTGAGGAATGTGGACACTCACTTACTGGATCAACTCCAATTGTGGCTAAGGAAGAAGCCAAATACTCCGAACCAACCTCCTTCCTCAACGACCGCTACCAGGTAAAGAAGAAACTCGGAGAGGGCGGCAAAAAGAAGGTCTACCTTGTCCACGATAAGAAACTCGACAGAGACGCTGCCTTCGCCCTCATCAAGACCGAAAACCTTGATGAAGACAGCAGGAAACGAGTCACCCGTGAAGCCCGGGCCATGGGTAAACTTGGCGATAACCCCCACATCGTCTCCATCTTCGACACGGGAGAAATCAATGACCAGCCCTATATCATCATCCCCGTTATGGGTGGCGGTGACGTAGAAGCACTCATAGAGAAAGCACCCGACCATAAACTGCCCCTCGACCAGACCATCTCTATTGCGAAAGCTGTCTGCCAGGGATTGATATTCGCCCACTCCAAGGGTGTTATCCACAGAGACCTGAAACCGGGTAATGTCTGGTTAACCGATGGCGGTACCGCAAAGATAGGCGACTTCGGTCTGGCGGTGATGACCGATGTTTCAAGACTCACCATGGAAGGGATGATGGTAGGTACTGTCTCCTATATGCCCCCCGAACAGGCTATGGGAGGAGAAGTAACAGCAAAGGCAGACCTGTACTCACTGGGGGCTATGTTATATGAGATGGTAACAGGAAGACCGCCGTTTGTCGGGGATGATTCCGTATCTATCATCGGACAGCATATCAACACCCAGCCGATATCTCCAACCTGGCACAGGGCTGATCTACCTCCAGCCTTCGAGTCTCTGATCATGCTCCTCCTGGAGAAAGATCCTGAAAAGAGACCGGCATCTGCAAAGGATGTATTAACTGCCCTTGAATCTATCGAAAAGGGTGATATAAAAGAATCCACTGTAGAAACACAGGCACCTACTGAAAATCCCGTCTACCGTCGTATATTCGTCGGCAGAGAGAACGAGTTGAAGACACTTCAGAATGCCTTCACCGGAGCAATGTCGGGGCAAGGTGCCTTGATGATGGTAGTAGGAGAACCTGGCATCGGTAAGACTGCTATATGCGAGCAGCTATCGACGTTTGTAACTTTACGTGGTGGTATGACACTTTGGGGGCACTGTTACGAGGAAGGCTCGTTATCCCTGCCCTATCTTGCTTTCGTGGAAGCAATACGATCATACGTACTTGATAGAGAAGTTGATGAACTCAAGAAGGAATTGGGTTCTGGTGCTACCGATGTGGCCAGGATAGTCTCAGAGGTTAGGGAAAAGCTTCATGTAGAACCAAGGGAAGCCCAGAATCCAGAGGAAGACCGCTACCGATTAATGCAGGCTGTCACCGCGTTCTTAGCAAATGCGGCTTCTGTCAAACCTATGTTAGTGATACTGGAAGACCTGCATGATGCTGACAAAGGTACCCTTGAAATGCTTTCCTATGTGTCGCGTAATCTTGCTGGAGCACGACTATTACTTGTCGGAACCTACCGGGATATAGAGGTGGACAGAAATCACCCGTTATCAGCAGCTTTGGCTGAACTCAGGCGTATGTCATCGTATGGCAGAGTCCTCTTACGTGGGCTGAATGTCGATGAAGTCAGGCGGATGTTAGCGAGAATTAATAACCAAGAAATTCCGGTGGGACTGGCTGAAGCTGTGCACCGCCAGACAGAAGGTAACCCTCTCTTTGTCCAGGAAGTAGTAAGATATCTTACTGAAGAAAAGCTACTCATTACCTCTGGTAGCAGAATAAAAACTTCTGATCTAAAGAAGCTGGAAATGAATATCCCCGAGGGATTGAGAGATGTAATCGGTAAAAGATTATCAAAGCTCAGCGTAGAATGTAACAAACTCCTATCAGTTGCCTCGGTAATCGGGCGTGAATTCGCTATTGATACATTAAAAAATATACTTGATATGAATGAGGACGATTTTGTAAATGCCCTCAAAGAAGCAGTTCAGTTATCAATTCTAGAGGATCGTTCACAGGTTGGTAGAATACGATATCGCTTTACTCATGCATTCTTCAGGCAAACTTTATATGAAGAGTTAATTGCACCAGAGAGACTTAAGTTTCACCAGCAGGTAGCCCGTTCAATGGAAGTACTGTATGTCGACAAACTCGAGGAACATGCTACCGAATTAGCCGAACATTTCTCCCACTCTACAGATTCTGATGACCTTAAGAAGGCAGTTGATTATGGTGAAAAGGCTGCGAAAAAAGCCCTAGACGTGTTCGCTTGCAGTGAGGCTGTACGACTGTTAGATGAAGCTATCAGGGTACAAAGAGTTCTTGATCCAGATAATAAGGAGAAACTTTGTAACCTGCTATTAGCACTCTGTGATTCACTGTTAAAAATTGTAGATATCAGACGTATTATCGACGTTGAAGCACCAGAAGCGTTTAGACTTGCTGAGAATATTGGCGATAATGATAGAATTGTAAGGTCGTGCATGTATGCATTACAGGCTATTATGGGTAATTATGGGTTTAATTTTGGTACTACGCCAGAATTTGAGTTATGGGCGAAACGGGCAGATAAATACGCCGAGGATAATACTATTCAACGTGTGATAGCTACGACCGCTGTTGCCTGGATAAAATGTCATACTGGCGAAGCAAAGGCAGGACTGTCATTATTTCGACAGGCTTTTAAATTAGGTCATGCTTTAGGTAGCGATCCAAATGTACTTGCCTTGCCTGCCAACGGACTATTCTGGTATTTAAGGTTACCTCAGTATTGTACTGAGAGGTTACAACTTGCTGAAGAAATGTGGGGTTTCCAGA
This sequence comes from Dehalococcoidia bacterium, assembly GCA_011191975.1. Lineage (GTDB taxonomy): Bacteria > Chloroflexota > Dehalococcoidia > Dehalococcoidales > UBA2162 > MGML01. Next base: position 21,535 of record DUFA01000048.1, on the reverse strand, counting down.
ATACCCTGACAGAATTACACAAGGCTTACATTCTTCAATGGATTGCCGATACTTATCTATCTGAAGGTCGTAGAGATCGTTTTGAAGAAGTTAAGAATGAATTACTAGCTTATTCTGAACTAACCGGGCTTATGGGTCCTAATTTATGGGTACAGGTCCTGAATGGCGTTACTGCTGTACTGGATGGTCATTTTGAAGAAGCTATAACCATAAGTGAAGAGATACTAAATTGGGGAAAAGCAGAACAACTAGAATCGTTGGCTTTTATGACGACAATTATGTTTGTCTGTAATGCCCAAATTTATCTGAATAGATCGCTTGATACCGTCGAGCAAGCGTTTTCATCATCTCCGAATGTATTTCTCTGTCTCGTAAAAGCTATTTTAGGGAAGACTGACGAAGCAGCTCAGATCCTTGATGATACCGTTGTTAAACGACCAGATATTGGTACGGATGAAGATGATGCACAAATTACCTTTGATGTACTAGCTTTACAGGCGTCAGTACTCATAAAACATAAAAAGGCTGCAAAATTATTATACAATCGTCTGGAAAGTATAGATCTGTGTCTAACAGGATGGGCTTTCCCAACCTGTATCCCTCATCATCTGGGAGGAGCTGCAGCATTATTGGGAAGGTATAATGAAGCAAGAGAACACTACAAAGACTCATTCAGGATATGCACCGAAATAAATTTCCGACCTGAACTCGCCCTGACTCATCTGAACTTCGCCGAATTACTGCTGGATCACTTCCCGAAAGAAAAAGCCGAAGCCATCGAACACCTTGATTTCGCCATCAAGGAATTCCGCGAGATGAAGATGCAGCTGTCACTGGAGAGGGCTCTAAGAAGGAAGGATATACTGAAGGCTTAGTAATAACATAATAAACGGATGAGTATTACAAACACCTCGTTGGAGCTAGCAGTTTTTCAACAATCGATTATTAAGGAGTCGGAAATGGGCACAAAGGAAAACAAAGCAATAGTAAAACAATGGGTTGAAGGAGCTAATAAACTGGATAAATCAGCACTAGAACTATTAGCTAACAACTTCGTATATCATGTTATGTGGCACAATCCTCCTATGGAGGTTAACCGAGAATTTATTAAGAAATTCTTTGATAATCCACAACCTCTTTCTGACATGTCATTATCAATTGGAGATATAATTGCTGAAGGGGACAAGGTAGTGATACTAGAGACAGTAACTGGAACACACACTGGTAATATGATGAACATTGAACCAACCGGTAAAACCGTGACACATCATCGGTTTACTATTTATCGTATAGAAGAGCGAAAGATAGCTGAAGGATGGGGTCTGGACAATCGACTAGGTATATTTCAGCAGTTGGGTATAACACCTCCTATCGAATAATCTAACAAGAAAATAAAATAAGATAGCAGATCTTCATTGGTCTACTAACTTATTCTATAAGGAGTAAAATAGGTATTAAAAAGTATATATAAGAATGTTTTCTGTGTAATTAATACGTTGATATTAACCTCCCACTCCAGGGAGGTTTTTTCTTTTATTTTCATTTCTAGGTAGTCCCGTGAGGGGACGATAAACGCGCTAGTTCTTCTGATTTTACCTTCAGATTTTTTGTTACCTTAGGGTATGCTTCAGGAAGTCTGTCACTTAATGCGTATGGTTACCTATGCCTATAGCATTCATGGTAGCGATGTACTTACTCCTTACCACTGGTTTCACACTAACACCTAGTCGACTGTATAGGTTGTTTTTTCGTCTTTAGTTGAGTGGAATACTCCCTTTACGAATGATACCTCAGAGACTGATCAACATTATACTGATTACATAGGGAAGGTTAACTAACTAATCATCACTTTACACGTTATTAATAGTGAAAAAAGCATTGAGACTGACCAATAATGGAGGTACAGAAAATGATGGAGACAACGATGATAAAGATTGATTGGGAGAATAGGAAAGTGACGGATTCACTGCTACCAGAAAAGCGTGAGTACGTGTTGGCAAGAATCATGGCGAATCTCGTACAATCAGGGGTTTTATTGCCTGGGGAAACAAAAAAATACCGCGACTATTTCTCTCGATATGACGTGAATGAATTAATGCAAATATTGGATGAATCAAACAGGCAGAGAATACCTTGAGAGTCAGTCAATGCATAACTAAGATGAAATTGAGATTTATTCTCACCATCATTGCTTCAATCCTCTTATTTTTCGTTTCAATTCTTCTAGGATGTTCCATACATTGATTAAATTCAACATAAAGGGGAGTCTCTTCGCGGACTTCCCTTCTCTATGCGTATATGTTAATCAGAAGTTAACTGAAAAACGTCCGCTTCATTTCACGCCTCATCTTCAGGCGTGAAAATAATGATGCTAAAAAGGAACGATTATTATGACTTATAACGAACAAGAAGCCGAAAGCGCCGCAGGTGTAAACGTTCAATATAGCGAGAAGCCTGGATTATAATCCAGGCTTCTCGCAAAACAATGGGTATAGAAGAGAATAATGGGACTTTAGCATTTGATAAAAGCAATGTCAATACCCAATACTCCTCACACAAAACATTGTATCGGTGTTATCATACTCGGGCCAACTAAAACTCATGTGACTGTTTGTCACTCCGAAATAATAAGGAATTAATTAGTTATTTACGTTTATGCGAATTTCCCTGGATTTGTCTGACAGATCTAGATTCAGGGATCCATAACCTATTTGTCAGTAATCTAAATTCTAAATATAGATATTAAAAACTACTAATATACAATCTCTTTAACAAATGGGGGTTAGATTGAGATTACCCAGCCCTATTTATTAGAGGTGACCAATTACCATCCAGGACCATCAGGGGTACCATCCCCAGAATTTGGTGCAGGTCCTGGTCCAGAACCATCAGGTCTATCATCTCCCCATTCAGGGCCTTCCGATTCACCATCACCAGCTGATAGAGCTGGTCCCGGTGAATAAGGATCATTATCACTATTTGCGAAAGTAACACTCGTGATACTTAGCGTCGTTAAAACAGTAAATACAACTATGATAATAACCAACTTGATTACTTTTTTCATTCTCTTTTGTCCTTTCTTCTAAGTTATTCATACTGTTATTCAGGATTGTGAAATTTCATACCTTATAACGAATAAATTAGTAAATTGTTACAATCATATAGACATAAGTTATATTATTGGTGACGTTAAACAAACCGAAATGTAATTTGGAAATATGTGATGGATTAACAACCTATTAACTTTAAGATCCAGTACTATTGCCGGATTCGCCTCTACCGCTTCCTGGATCACCGGCACCAATACCAGGTTCATCGGGGCCAATGCCGGATTCTCCAGTACCGTCACCAGGTTCGCCAATACGGCTGCCAGGTCCACCATTATTACCACCAGGCTCTCCAGTACCATCGCCAGGTTCACCTGCACCGTTGCCAGGTTCACCATTACCACTGCTCGGTTCACCAGCATTGTTAGCAGATCCATCCAAATTAGATTCTGGTTCACCAGTACCACTGCCAGGTTTGTTGGTGTCACTAGCTGGCCCAGTATCGGAACCTCCCTGTTCTTGATACCTGTGGCGTGCTTGTTCTTCGAATTGCCGGGTCAACTGTCTACAGGTTTCTATATTCTCTTGGTATTCCAGAGGAACTTCCTGAAAAATGCTATCGAGTATAACGAGGTGACCTGAGAGTGCCTTAGCACTCAATGTCTCAATCTCAATAATATTAATATTCGTAGCTTGGGCGTTATGAAGGATATGTTCTCCCAGACGATTAAATTGCAGGTATTGTAACAATACCGTGTGCATTATATGGTATTGATTATTAATGGCTTTCGCCTGGGCTCGCCGTATCCTGTTTTCCATAGCTTCGAAGTTAAGCTGAGATGCTTTTAGATTGTTATGTTGAGCCAACATTTCAGTAAATTGCATCTGTTGGTTTACTGCCAGGCTGCAGGCTTGATTAACCGGTTCTGAAAATGCGGGATTACCATCGATGACACTATCACAAAATGCTAACTGGTTCTGTACATTCTCTAATGCTTGGACGAGAAGATTTGTTTGAACTGAGGTATGCGTTATTTTTCGAATATGCTTGAAAGCTGCATCTAGATCATCATTATATCCATCTATTGCCAATCCAGCCCTTTCCGGATCAACGTTTATGAGTTCATTCATTTCATTCAACCGTGTTTGGGCAAAAGCCAGGCTGAGTCTGGCTTTTGCTGACTCATCACCGGCTATGAGTAACCTGGCATCTTCTGTTTTTTCCTTCACCAGATAGAGGAAATCTCCAGGCAAGCTGTCTTGTGCAGCATATGCCGTTCCACCAGCCAGCATCGACATCAGGATAATGGCGACTAATACTGAGACAACTACTCTAGCCCATGTTAAACGTGGAGGTATACCGAGACTCAAGATATCTGTAAATGATTTCGTTTTCTTCTGCCGGGTATCTTGAATCTGATGCATCAACCGGGCTTTAGCAGCTTGTTTAAAGCTGCTATCCATAGTGAATGCCGGAGGTTCTTGAATATTCAAAGCCATCTTGATCAGGGGTTCAAGTTCATTACGCCTTGAATAGTAATGATCCAGACATTCGGCGAGAGTAGCTTTGCCTGATTTTATATCCTGTATACAGTCGGTTAATATTTTCTCTATCTTTTCCAACTTAGTTCCCTGTGTTACCAAGGATTTCCCGTATTTTTTTTAAGGCCCTGTGTATGATGACTCTGATGTTCCCTTCGCTTTTCTTAAGTGTTGCTGCTATTTCGGCGTAGGTAAAACCTTCGATAAAATTCATGAATATTACTTGCTGTTGATCTGCAGGTAACTGAAGAATCACTCTTCTGATCTCCTGTTGCGTAAATTGTAATTCTACCAATTCCTCCGGGCCTTTTTTGCTATCTTCTATCACTATCTCATTGTCCAGATAGGAAAAATCCTTTTTTGTTCGATAATAATCGATGATTCGGTTATGGCTGATAGTAAACAGCCATCCCAGGAAGGGAGTCTTAGTCCGTTTATATTTGGGTAACCCTTTCCATGCTTTAAAAAAAACCTCCTGAGTGAGATCCTGGGCGTCTTTGATATTGCTGATCCTGTAATAGATATGCCGGTAAATGCGATCAGCATACATATCATAGAGACGCCCGAATGCCTCCGTATCACCGCCTACAGCACGCTCTACCAGAGTTTCTGTTTCAAGATCTAATCCGGATTCCGTGTTATTACTCTCGTACAATTACTGCCACATCCTGTTTAACGAATAATTTGGTGAAATGTTACAATTCGGAGTTCTAAGCATGCAATATCGTCACTGTCTGTATGCTTGACCAGGAACTGACTGCAAGCTTTCTTAAATATATATATTATATTACACGTCTCTTGCTTCTTAAGAATCCGTAATCGTTATTTGCTGATTAAGATTTATTTATAAATTTTACTCGAATATCTGTAACACTTTTGACTCTTCTTCGTTAATCATACCGTAAGGGCAAAATATAAATAATTTTATATGGAGGTGATGTAGTGAAAAGGATCTTAAAAATTGTAGGTATAGCCACAGTACTGTCAGCCCTTCTGGTAGTTTCAATCGGAGGTGTTGTTTCTGCAGCAAATAACGGTCCTCGAGCAGGAGATGAAGCTCCTTACGGCGACGGTGATTGTATTTGTGACTGTACCTGTGATTGTCTTGGTGATGGTGAATGCTTCCGCTATGGTGATTGTACTTGCGGCGAAAACGCACCTAACCTTTGGGGAGAAACGGAGCAACCTGGCCCACATGGTGTAGGAGCAGCTTATAGCTATAACGGAGATGGTCCAAATGGAGTAAAAAACTGTAAAGGTCGAGAATAATCAGCATTCTTCAAACACAAAGTAACGCACACAAAGTAACGCAACAATACGTATTAATAATGCGGAAATATATACGAGTTTGATACAATAGCCGTTACCTAATAGTACAGACCTGAATGTGGATCTGGTTGAACCATAAGAGGAGGTAATTAAACCTCCTCTTATGGTTTAAATAAACTAAACACATTAATAGATAATGAATCCGATATTAATTCAATAGTAAACAGCATCGGATTTTACCTTCCTGCATTTTGTTTGGATCCCTATGAGACGTTTCTTTAGCACAGGCAGCTTCCTTTGGTCCACCATACTGGACTTGCACTTAGATAGAAAAATAGTAAAAACGAAACTAGTCGGGGTGAGAGGATTTGAACCTCCGGACCTCTGCGTCCCGAACGCAGCGCTCTACCTGTCTGAGCTACACCCCGCCAGCGATATTATAGCCTGAAATTGGTTTCCCGGCAAGGATTTCAGGCGGCTAGTCGTTAGTATTTCAGTGGGAGATGATTAAAAAACAATATTGCTGAGCCGTTCCAGAGATAGATACCATTGGTACTGCGGAGACCGGACATGGAGTAAGGTATGGATTCCCACCTCCGTGGGAATGACAAAAGGGAGCAGGAATGACCGATGGGAGTGCGGGAATGACCGGTAAGATTAAAGAGAAGATAGGTGAGAAGGACGGAAATGACGGGTAAGAGTGCGGGAGTGACAGGGGGTGTAGAAGACTGACAGGTAAGTGTGGAATGGTTACAGATGAAAGAGGAGCGATAACAGGAAAGAGAGAATATAAAAGGAAGAGAGTAACTCGTTACCTTTAATGGTAGATGAAGAGTTGTTCTTAGATCCCGATCTCAGTTACGCGACGGCGTTCTCTCTGCAAATATAACAACCATAGAAGCAGTCCGATTATAACAACTCCAGCTACGCTAAAGTCCAGCACCATCCAGTTGACCCCCGGTCCTAACTGATCGATAGCAACCTTTTCTATCCTGATGGTTTCAGTTAAGCCGGCAGCTTTAATCTGATGAACCCCAGCCGCCAGGTTAGTTATTTCAAAGGTTAGAGTTTCGCTGCTTTTCCCACTCAGTGAGATCTCCTGGATCGCCCTGACTATACCGTCTACTATCAGGTACAGTTCGTAAGTACCATCCTCAGAGCCTGCGTTTGTAATGGTAACCGAAATTTTCACCGGGTCGCCTTCGAAAGCTTGTTGAGAAGATATTATGAGATTGCTGGCGGTAAAGTATACCGGTAGGGGTGGTGGCGCCGAGGCTACTTCTGCTAATACCATGTATAGAGAACAGCTATTTACCAGTGCATCGGCTCTGCTAGGGCTGACTGGAAGTATGGCAGGTGATTCCAGAGGTACCACACCTTCTTCGTCGGAATATCGCGCGATATACGGCGGGAAGGAGTTCTCGGGCATCGTTTCAGCATCGTAATGGATTGTTAATTTAACTGCGGGATTAAACTCGACATGGATCTTTTCACCTTCGGTGTTATATCCGATAAGCCGGTATATCGGAGTAAGAAGAACAGTGTTGTCGGGTAGCAATATCGATATTTCCTCGATGGTAAGTTCGATACGGTCAAGCGGTATTTTTCCATTTGTACCAGAAATACGTGTATACCTTTCAAAGTATAATATACATGTTTCATCCGGTGAAGTAGCTGCGAAGGATTGTAATATAGTACCCGCGGAATCCATTTGAACGTTTGTGACCTTGCCCAAAATATCAATATCAAGCAAGTGATATATAGTACCCTGTGTAGTTTTTTCTTGATTTTCTGGTTGATCTTCAACATCCTGAGTAGTCTGCTCTGGAACTTCAGGTTGATCTACAATACCCTGTGGAGTATTCTCTGACATCAGCTCTTCCAGACAATAATTAATCGTAAATGACAGACTATCTCCCTGGGCTAAATTGTGATTTTCCCCTGCAAGTGGAAATTCCCACTCCCAGGCGAACGTGACAGTTTCTCCGGCTTGAAGCCGGTTTATATGAATAAAATTAGCAGCAGCGATATTCTGCGGATAACTGCGTATTAAATTTGGCATGGCAATATTGGTATTAAACCGATTAGAAACAATTCCGAACAATAAACAGTCATCGAGTACGGCACCATCACCACCATAGTCTCCCTCTTCTATGTCACTTATCCATATAGAAACCGCCCCGTCTTTTTCGCCTGCATTATGGAGAGTCACTATCTTAACACCACTGTCACCAGGTGCTATATTGTCAATATCCCAGCTGGTTGATCCTTCTCCACCCAATACCAGGTCAACGGGAGTCTGGGCGTGTACTGAAACGGGTTTTTGGTTCATTAGTACAAGCAAGATGAAAAACCCTATCAAACCAATTCTGGCATTTTTCCTGCACAATTTCCTTACCGACAGAGTAGACAACCTGCGGAATAAATAATCAGGGTGTAAACCTTCAATGAATATATTCATGACGAATTAATCTCTATATTTGTATTCTTACCAGCAACACTTTCATATAATTCGAAGTAATCATCACCTTAACCCTTTGGATCTACTGACAGACGGGAGGATAACGTGCGATCATCTCAATATTTTTTATGTGTGTGACCATTTCTCTCACTTAGTAAAATTCCAGAATGACTTCATCCAGTGGGGGAGTTTCGGTTGTATCTGAAGAGGTAACTATGGCCTTCCATTGTATGTATCGGCCTGAAGGGAGCCCCGAAGTTACCGGGGAGGTTTGCCCAACCGGAGTCCAGGCTGGTTTGGCATCATCTTCAGCGAACGGTGTATCGCTGGCTCTCACCTCAAAAATAATATCCGTATTTGCCTGTAAGGTTTCATTCCAGGAAAGATAATCCAGAGTCGCTCCCGGGATAGTCGTATCATAAACTATACTGGTAACGTGTCTATTATCAGGTACCGAGTTTTTGGTTCCCGCGAGTTCTCTAATAATGTTTCTTGTCTCGAGTGATATTAATATCATCGCAGGGAGGATCACCAGTAATACATATCCCAACTTGGTCCCGACAAAATCCGAAAGGTATCCCCAGTAGGGTATGATGAAAAACACTTTACCAACAACGTTGCCCACCGGGATCGGATTTACATCCGGGCTTTCATTGGCGTCACCTGCGGTATGAAAACTAATTGGTGAATTCTCGTTTTTCACTTCGATCACACGGTGAACAACGATGTCCGAATTGGTGCTGGTATTAAATGCTATGATATCACCCACTTTATACCGGTACTCCTGTATAGGTTGTACGATAACAGTAGAGCCTACAGGTATGGCAGGTTCCATACTCCCAGTGTAAATGGTAAAAATCTCTAATCCTGTAAAGCGGGATCCAAGGATGAGGAAACAGAAAATCAACAGTACGATTACTGCCAGCCCATTTACCATATATTTAATTATTCGTTTAACCATTTCTCTCACTGTTCTTTAATTTTAAAGCCGTTAATTCTTGATAACCTTTACATCATCTATAAAGACATCAGTTGCAATACTAGAACCATCGAACCTAATTCTGAAGTCGGATCTGAAGTACTGCGAATCTGTTACAATCTGACTAAATTGAATCCATGTGGTTTTAACAACACCAGGATAACCTGTTAATTCATACCAGTTGTCATATCCGCTACCGTTGTATGTTTGAACATATAGAGGGCCTTTGTCCAAGTTCTTTATATAGAACCAGAAGGTTACGGTGATACTAACCGCATCTGATGTATTCAGGTCGTCAGAGGTCAGATAGGTATCACCGCTGTCATGTGATGCGGAGTAAGTGCTGCCACCATAACCATCGCCAGACCGGGATACCTGCCAATCGGTGGTTCCGTTTCCGTCCCAGTTTACATCCCACGGAGTTCCTTCAAAGCCATCATCAAGTACGGTAATACTGTCCGGGATCGCGTTTACCTCGTCAGAATACGTACTCTCGTTTGCCCCGGTATCCACTGCCGTGACCACATAATAGTAGGTCACCAGTTCATTAACCGTGGTATCGGTATAGTCACTCGTCACCACCAGACTGCCGTTTATCTGGTTGTAGGGATCACCAGTGCCGGTGGCGCGGTACACGTTATAGCCATCCAGGTCAGGTTCGGAGTTGTCATTCCAGTTGAGACTCACCTGGTTATCACCCGGAGTTGCTGCCAATCCGGATGGTGGCGTAGGTGGTGTATCCCAGGCATTGAAAGTGTTATTAAGGCTCTGATCAACATCAGTAAAACGTGCTATAGCACCAGTACCAAACTGGCTTACTATAGAGCTAAAAATTAATAACAATAGTAATAACCTGCGCATTTTGATATTCCCCGTACCTGATTTGTCCACCGGCAAGAGAGGACATTTCGCGTCCTCTCTTGCTCTTCTTTGTTTACACTATTACTAATTATTCGCTGTTTGCTCGGCATCAAAGACAAAGCTAATCGTACAGTTAAGGCCTTGGTATGAGTTATCCGTGGATGACGGCAGCGTTACCTTGAACCGAAGCCTTTCACTGGCTGATGTGGCCAGCGTTCTGTCACCGGCTTGCGCACCAGTGGTCGGATCACCAATGGCGGCAGAAGACAATACGCCATCAGGACCATAGATGTCCGCTGTACCAACAACATCATCATCTGTGTACCATATCGTATCGACGCCTGCACCAGTTACGATATCGATGGTCAAATCGAGTTGCTCGTCCAGGATGCTGGTGCCGTCAGCCGTAGTAGACATGGCATACCTGAGTTCCATGTTTCCGCTGTTGCTAACCTGGAGACCACCGTAGACCACGTCACCTGGTGCCATCCCCGAAACAGAGAAGGGAAGAGGGGCACCATCGGTCAAAGCGAGATCCAATGTTCCAGCAGTAAATGCATTCCCTGCACTTGTCTCCTGGTCAGTGAACAGAGCTACTGCTCCTGTAGCAGTAGCTGCCACAACCAGTACGACGATTAATAGGCTTAATAAGATTCGTTTCTTCATTGTTGTAATCTCCATATATTTAATCAGTAAGAATTACTAAGAAGCGTTTATTTACACTTAATTTCCAACAAGCGCCACCTCCAGGAAATCAAGGTTATTTTCAAGCATCACTCATTACCTCTTTGAAAATATTTTTTACCAGCCAGACGACGAAGAAGCGCTCTGGTGCGAGCGGAGAACTCTCCGTCTTTGTTGCCGTAGTGGATATAACCATCGGCTTCAATTGGTTTAAGCTTTTTCCAATCAGCCTGCATGGAATCTACAACCAGTACCAGGGGAAGATCCCAGTGTTCCCTTATATAACGGCAGGCTGTGTTCACGTTATTTGACTCGCTGTCAACAATAGCCAGGTCGTATTTTTCTTCTACACCGAGGTAGGTAGCGGTACAAAAATCATCTACGAGTTCCTGTATTTCTATTCCTTCGTTTTTCAGCATTGCTGAAAGTGTTTCATCCATATGTTTTTGTCCGTATACTAATGCTTTCATCTCAACCTCGTCCTCAATATACATCTGTGGTATTAAAAATGGCTTAAGAACGGCATTAGAATATTAAAAAAAGATTACAAAAGACTTACAAAAAGGTCTAAAATGAAAAAAGCCTGCGTAATTATTACGCAGGCAAATGAAACCACAACAGTATCTAGATTCGGATTATTCCTGTTTCGCTAGCATATAACCAAGACCTGTCTTGGTTAGAATCAGCTCAGGGCTATCGGGATTCCTTTCTATCTTCTCTCTAAGTCTCCTTATGTACACTCTCAAGCTATCGACAGCATCGGGGTAGTCTTCTCCCCATACTGCTTCCGCCAGATTGTTGTGAGTTACTACCTGACCGGAGTTCTTCATCAACTCGAAGAGGATAGTGCCTTCGGTGCGGGTCAACATTATTTCTATGTCACCACGGAAAAGCTGTCTTACTGTAGGACTGAAACGAAGGTCTCCATGGACGAGAGTTGTTTCACTTGTAATATTGGACGAGCGGCGTGTTAAGGCTTTGATCCGGGATAACAACTCAAGCTGTCGGAAAGGTTTTACCATGTAATCATCCGCACCCCACTCAAGACCTTTTACCACATCGGCTTCTTCGCCTCTTACCGTCAGTATCATAACAGGGACATCTGAAAAGGTACGTATTTCCTTAAGTACATCGAATCCATTAGTATCAGGAAGACCTAGGTCAAGAATTACAACATCAGGATCTTCCGTTTCTACCAGCTCAACGCCTTTATTCCCGAGGTGAGTGTTAACAAGTGTAACACCAGGCCAGCGTATCTCGAAGGCAAGAGTGATAATCTCAACTATTTCCCGATCGTCTTCAATTACTAATACTTTCATAGGTTCACCTTTTCCAATCTCTGTCACTTGTGTATTATTATATCATTCCTGGTTGTCGGTCTGTCTAATAGGTAGAGTAAAATGGAATATGCTGCCTTTACCAACCTTACTTTCTACCCAAATTCGACCTCCGTGGAGTTCGACGAAATTCTTGGAGAGCGCAAGTCCCAGCCCGAGGCCGCTTAATCTCTCCCGGTCAGTAGTACGCCTGAAATAGGGTTCAAATAATCTTTCAAGGTCTTCCTGGTTTATACCAGGGCCGGTATCTTCTACTTCAACAATCAGGTTTTTGTCATCACTACTTGCTCTTAACGTTACTTGCCCTCCTTCGGGAGTAAACTTGAAAGCGTTGTTTAGAAGGTTCATCACAATCTGCCTTAATCGACCTCTGTCCGCTTCAATCCTTGGTAAAGATTCCGGCAGTTCGAAATTCAGGACCTGTTTGTTCCGAAGTGCCAAGGGTATCATTTCGTAGCCGACATCATTAAACAATGACAACGTATCGACAATCTCCAGGTCTATATGGAGCATATCTGTTTCACCCCTGGCAAGGTCAAGGAGTTCGTCGATTCTCAGGTTTAGATTATTTGCACTGCGGTTGATACTCTCTACCAGTCTCATCAGGCGCTGGTCGTCTATTTCTTCCATTAAAAGTTCTACGGCTGCCAATACCGGAGTTATTGGGGTTTTCAGTTCGTGCACAAGAGCTCGCGTGAACTCTATTCTCTTCTGTATCTCTACTTCCAGAGATTCTCTCAGTTTTCTTTCCTGGACATATAGTTTTTCCAGTTCTTCACGGGCGACTTTGCTTTCAGTAATATCCATAAAGTTTCCGAGAGTTGCTCTTTTACTGTTATATTCGATCGAGCTGACAGTTTCCATTGCCCATCTTGGTTCTCCACTGGGATGGAGAACCCGGAACTCATACGGGGAATGGAGTTCTCCTTTGAGCATCCTGATAGCGTTGTCCCTGGCCGCGGATCGATCGTCCGGATGGACGATAGCGCTGGGATTCATATTCAGTAATTCACTTTCGCTATAACCGGTGAGTTCCTGAAATTGGGGGTTAACGAATTTGAAAAGACCATCCTGGTAAATGTAAACGCCGACGGTTGTGCTGTTAGCAAGGGTTCGATAGAGTTGTTCCGCTTGACGGCGTTCACCAATATCACGGGCTACACCGACAAAACCGATGGTTTCTCTGTTGTCATCCCTGATAGCTGTTAATCTGATTTCTGTCCATATTTTTGTCCCATCCTTTTTTGTCAGTTGGATTTCATAGGAAGGGCTGCTTACTGTTGCACCTTTATTCAGAGATTCTTTGGCTGATTCTTCATTAAAAGCTCTCAAAGCGGCAGGAAGAACATCTTCATCCAATTGATCTCTGAGGTTCTTTCCAAGCATTTCTTCAACAGTATAGCCAGTAAGTTGTGTAATTGAAGGGCTGATATACGTAAAGAATAAATCTTTATCGGTTGACCAGATTATGTCCATGACATTATCAGCAAGAAGACGGTAACGGCTTTCACTCTCACGAATCTCTTTCCCGACTTCCTCAAGAGCACCGAGCATCCCATCGATGGTCCCGGCAACCACGCTGACTTCATCACTACCAGAAAGGCCGATACGTATGGACGTGTCACCGGTTTCGGCTATCTGGTTTACTCCCCTGATAAGTAAAGCAATGCGTGAAAGAATTCTTCTCTGAAGAAGCAGCCATGCAAATATCCCAACAAGGAGACCGACTCCCAATACCGCAAGAATATAATAACTGGATACCATTTCTCCAAGCTGGAAAGTATCCCTGGGGATTTCGACTCTTAACAAGAATGAAGCATTGTCATAAATATCATTAATTAGAGAGTAACCGGCAACAATATCTTTATCTCTCGGTACTACTGCCACTCCTTTACCTGCCCGAAGTGAAATAATAATATCGTTAACGTCCTGCGAATCTACTGAGTGGATTGGTTGAACCTTGATGGGGAACTGGACTATTCCAGATAATTCCTGAATGGCATCTTCGTTTAACTGTCGGACGAATACTAGAGTTCCCAGAGCCGGTCCTTCGTTCTCGCTGGTCAGGATAGGTTGAGCCGCAATAACCACCAACCCTGGTTTGACTTCGAGGATTCCCGATATGATCCGATGTTGATCCAGACCACTAAGAAGAGAACTATCTTTAGAAAAGTGATTTAAAAGGTCTGCAGGTAGTGGGATTTCCTCTTCACTTTCAATATCGTATGCTTTGCTGTAAACAATGTTCCCGAAGGAGTCTATAAACAGCATCGCGTTAAGCCTCAATATAACAAATGTTTCATCAACAAGGTTCGAATGTATATACTCCTGATTGTGATCATGTATGAATTCGTAGGTATCGTCCCAGGCCGCCCAGTCCGCCGTATCAGCTTCCAGATCATTGATGAGGTAGGTTAAAACACCGACCGCTTGTTCGACCTGAACACTGGTATTCTGTTCCTCGATTTCTTCGAGTCCTCTTATAAATATCAGGCGGGAGACGGTGTAGATCAGCCCCATTGCACAGATAAACACTGCGCTGATAATGAGCAGGACTTTTGTTCTTAGGCTCATTCTTTTCCCTTATGAAGGATTGTATCATTGCTGTTATGTATAATCAACCGAGGAGTCTAATATGACACATTTTCAGGTGACAATGAGTTATCACTCGGTTATAATCCTAGTTAATGATCGATACTGTCCTCAGGATTACGAGGAGAGGTTATTATGAAGGTAAAGGAACGAATTCACTGTCAAGACTATCCCTGCAATGATGTGAGACACGAATGTTTCACAGTTCCCGATATCGATCTCAATCCCGAGGGTGTATCTATTATAATGATATCGGAAGCGGCACCGAATGATCCTAAAGATTACTACTATGCAGGTGATGATGCCCTGTTTGCCCAGACGACAGTACAGGCTTTCCAGGATGCAGGAGCTGATATCCTATCTTTCCGAGATATTCTTAATCTCGGAGTATATTGCACCAGCGCCGTAAAGTGCGGTAAGACCGGTTACGGTATCAAGACAGACACAGTCAAGCAGTGTTCGTTTATTCTGGAGAAAGAATTAGCCTTGTTCCCGGATGTGAAAGTATACATGCTGATGGGAGACGTGGCTATAAAGGCAATCAATGATATTGCACGTCGTGCGGGGGAGAAACGAGTGATTCCTGCCGGTTCTACCTATAAGATCAGAGACCAGGAATATAGATACAAAGACATACGAGTATTCCCTTCGTATCTTCAGGCAGGTCCAAGTTTCTTCATTGAGAAAAGTAAGCGTAAAATGATATCCGAGGACATAGCGGCGGCTCTGGAATATATTCGAAGATAACTTCACCGAGTATAGTAAGTACAATAATGGAATAGAGAATCGGTAAATTGAAATATTGCGTAATTATTATGGACGGCGCGGCAGGACTACCTTTACCCGAACATGGCGGTCGAACCTGCCTTGAGTTAGCAGATACACCGAATCTTGATATTTTAGCATCAACCGGCATACTGGGGATGGCGCAGACTATTCCCGCTGGAATGGAGCCTTCCAGTTCGAATGGTTGCATGTCTGTCCTAGGATACAACCCGGCAGATTATCCTGTAGGCAGAGCTGCCATTGAAGCGACAAGTCTCGGTATCCCAGTTGATGAGGGAGAAGTTCTTTTCAGGTGTAACCTTGTTTCTGTAAAAGACGGGAAGATGCATGATTACAGTGCGGGACATATCGGCAATGAAGAAGCGCAAAGAATCATAGATGATCTGAATAATCAATTAGGCAGTGATACCATTACATTCTTTCCCGGCCTAAATTATCGCCATATTCTGAAAATCAAGGGTAGCGGGGAAATTCTGAAAGCAGTTTGCACTCCGCCACATGATATTCCCGGAAAGCTTGTGGATGGATACCGCCCGAAAGGACGAGGGAGTGATTTCCTGGACAATCTCATGAAACAATCAGAGGATATTCTCCGGAATCACCCGGTAAATGTCGAACGAAAAGCCCGAGGTGTATCTACCGCCGATACTATCTGGCTTTTCTGGGGAGGTGACAAAGCTCCGAAGATACCTTCTTTCAGGGAGAGTTACGGACTCGGGGCGTGCGTAACGTCAGCAGTCGACGTAATACGTGGTCTGGCTATGATGCTAGATATTGATATACTTGAACTCCCGGGAATCACTGACGGACTGGATAACGATTTTGCCGGTCAGATCGACGGAGCTCTGGAATCGCTTGAAAAATATGACCTAGCAGCAGTACACATAGAAGCACCGGACGAGGAGGGGCACCACGGTTCGGTTGATAATAAGGTAGAAGCTATCCAGAGAATCGATACCGAGGTTATAAGCAGGTTGATTTCCTGGAAATACAATGATCTCCGCGTGCTTGTTATGCCGGATCATCCTACGCCGATAGAGATCCGAACTCACAGCAGTGATCCGGTTCCGTTTCTACTGTGGGGGGAAGGTTTCTCATCCAACGGTGGGTTCAGGTTTACCGAAACTGAGGCAATAAAAACTGACTTGTCTATCGATCCTGCCTATACTATTATGAAAAGGTTAATAGGGGAGAGGATCTAGACGATGGCACTAATAGTAAGGAAGTATGGCGGGTCATCAGTAGCAGACGCTGAAAAGATCAAGAATGTTGCCGTGCAGATAGTCAAGGCAAAAGATGAAGGCGATCAGGTAGTGGTAGTTGTTTCAGCTATGGGGGATTCGACCGATGAATTACTGGCACTTGCACAGCAGGTTGCCGCGAATCCGGACAGTCGCGAACTGGATGCTCTTGTATCTACCGGTGAAATAGTATCGGCGACATTGATGACGATGGCTCTTCATGACATGGGATACAAGGCAATCAGTCTTACAGGGGCTCAGGCTGGAATACACACTACGTCTACCTACCGGCAGGCGCGTATAATACAGGTCGATACTACACGGGTTAAAAGAGAACTCGAGAAAGATAACATTATCATTGTTGCCGGTTTTCAGGGAGTAACAGAAGACATGGATGTCACCACCCTGGGCAGGGGAGCATCTGATACCAGCGCAGTAGCCCTTGCCGCTAGCCTTGGAGCAAAAGTCTGCGAGCGTTATACAGATGTAAAAGGAATATACACAGCTGACCCGAGGATTGTTCCAGAAGCAAGACCGCTGGCTGAAATCAGCTATGAAGAAATGCTGGAACTGTCACAATACGGCTCAATGCATTCAAGAGCAATCGAACTTGCGCAATTGTATAATATCCCGATCCTTGTAACATCCAGTTTTGTTAAGAGTCCGGGAACATTAATTCACGGAGGTGAGTTTATGGAAGTTAGAAACAAAGTCAGTAGCGTGGCGTATGACCTTGATGTAGCCAAGATCACTATAGTAGGAGTGCCCGACCGACCCGGTATTGCCGCGAGCATCTTCGAACCTCTGGCAACAGCAAACATCAGCGTCGACACGATAGTTCAGAACGCGAGTGTTGATAACATTACCGATCTTACTTTTACAGTGGCGGAAGGAAACCTGGGAAAGGCTCTTGAGGTAGTCAGGCCGGTCTGTGAATCCATCAGTGCGAGAGATTGTGTTGGCGATGCGAAGCTGGGAAAAATAAGTATTATCGGTACAGGAATGCAAAATGCTCCCGGTTATGCTTCCCGCATGTTCAAGACACTTAGCGATGAAGGAATAAATATTCAATTGATAACCACATCGGAAATAAGAATAACCTGTATAGTGGAAGAATCGAAGGTGAAAGACGCGGTACGAGCGCTACATAAGGCATTTGAGTTGGACAAAAATGATTAAAATACAACGGGAAAAGTGTAAAAACATCTGATATAGTATCCGATAATTAGAGAGGGATTTATCCCTCTCTTTTCTTAATAAATTTTACGTAAATAAATGTTAAAAAAGTTGCTTTTTAAGGCTATTTTTGAGATATAATTAGGTATATATTTAGAGAAGGAAAATGACATACCAGGACAGTGAACAAACCAGGCAGAGAAGGCAATCCAGTAAACATGCTGTTGCACTTGCCATGGAAGGCCGATGGAAGGAAGCAGTTGAGGTTAATAAAAGTCTGATAGAAAGCTTTCCCAACGACGTAGATTCTTACAACCGTCTGGGAAGAGCGCATATGGAACTGGGTGAGTACACTCAGGCGCGGGAAGCCTATGAAAAGGCTCTGGAACTGGACTCTTATAACACTATTGCCAAGAGAAACCTTCAGCGTCTTTCATTGCTAGGAGAGTCAGGTACCGGCAATGAAGTAAGTTACCAGAGAGTGGATCCTCAGAGTTTCATCGAAGAAGTGGGTAAGGCTGGAGTAGTAAGTTTGGTCCGCCTTGCACCACCGCAGGTGCTTGCGAAGACGGTCGATGGCAGCCGTGCTAGTCTGCGTGTAAATGGTCCAGCACTTGTTGTGGAGAATATCTACGGTGAATACCTGGGGCAGGTGGAATTGAGACACGGACAAAGACTGATCAAACTGATTGAAGGTGGTAACCGTTATTCCGCGGCTGTAATACGTTCAACGGAGGAAGCGGTCAGTGTAATAATCAAGGAAGTTTACCAGGATCCTTCACAGGCGGGCATGCTTTCATTCCCACCGAAAGGAAGTGAAGCGACGCGGCTGAGTGTTGATGACAGAATAGACGATAGGCTGATAAGGCGACAGCTCGAAGAGGAGGAATCTGCTTCGGAAGAATCAGGATATGCCATAGTTGGAGGAGATATCGACCTAGCTGACGGTGATAACGATAACGAAGAGGGTGACGACGAGTAACAGGAGGATTAGACGAGAATGGTTTTAGGTAAGACGAGGCCGGTAAATATCGCAGATGAAATGCGTAATTCATACCTGGATTACGCAATGAGTGTTATCGTATCGCGTGCTTTACCTGATGTCCGGGATGGCCTGAAACCTGTCCAGCGTCGTATCCTTTACGCGATGAATGATATGGGAGTCAGGTACAACACCTCCTATAAGAAAAGTGCTACTGTCGTTGGTGAAGTGATGGGTAAGTATCATCCCCATGGTGACTCATCAATTTATGATGCCATGGTTCGTCTTGCCCAGGATTTTTCGATGCGCTACCGGCTTGTCGATGGACAAGGGAATTTCGGCAGTATGGATAATGATCCTCCGGCGGCAATGCGTTATACGGAAGCTCGTCTGACGGAACTCGCCGGAGAGATGCTTGCCGATATCGATAAAGATACGGTCAATTTTGTCGGGAATTTTGATGATAGCTTGCAGGAGCCCTCTGTTCTACCCTCGAAAATACCCAACCTGCTTCTCAATGGCGGCTCCGGAATTGCTGTCGGTATGGCAACCAATATTCCGCCCCATAACCTGAGAGAAGTCTGTGATGCCGTCGTGCATCTTATAGATAATCCGAATGCTTCAGTCGATGACCTGATGGAATACATAAAGGGTCCGGATTTTCCTACGGCTGGGATAATCCAGGGCATTGAAGGTATCCGCAGTGCCTACGCAACCGGTCATGGAAAGATCGTCATTCAAGCAAAAGCGTATATTACGGAAGCGACTGAAGCAACAAGGAGACAAATAATTGTCCTTGAGCTTCCTTACCAGACGAACAAAGCTGCTCTCGTTGAGAAGATAGCCGAACTCGTCTCAAGCAAGAAAATAGCCGATATCAGCGAACTTCGCGATGAATCTGACCGTAACGGTGTGCGCGTAGTAATCGAACTGAAGAGAGATGCTCAGCCCCAGAAAGTACTGAACAGCCTGTACAAGCATACCGCGATGCAGTCATCGTTTTTTGTTAATATGGTCGCGCTTGTCGACGGTCAGCCCCAGGTTCTCAGCCTAAAGAAAGCTCTACAGAGTTTCATTGAATTCCGGCGTACGGTTATAACCCGGCGCTCCAGGTACGATCTTAAAGGAGCGAAGGCAAGGGCGCACATACTCGAAGGATTAAAAATAGCTCTCGACCAGATTGATAAGGTGATCGCGACAATCAGGAAATCGGAAACCGCCGAGAAAGCTCGGCAGGCTCTCATAGATGAATTCGGTATGACGCAGCTGCAGGCACAGGCGATACTCGATATGCAGCTGAGACGCCTGGCCAACCTTGAAAGAAAGAAAATTACCGATGAATACGCAGAAGTGCTGAAGACTATATCTTACCTGGAAGACCTGCTGGCCAATCCGAAGCGTATTCTCCAGGTAATCAAAGAAGAAACAACAGCGATAAAAGATAAGTACGGTGACGACCGCCGGACTGAGATAAGCGCCGAAGGTCTTGTCGAGTTCAACGAAGAAGACCTCATTCCCCACCAGAGGGTCGTAGTTACGCTAAGCAATCGAGGTTTCATAAAACGGATCCCGTCCAATATGTATACGCTGCAGCATCGCGGCGGCAAGGGCATTACCGCTCATCCCGCCAGGGAGAATGATGCAGTACGGTTGCTGACAGTTGCTGACACGCATGATAATCTCCTCATATTCACCAACCGCGGAAAAGTGTACCGCCTGAAATGCTATGAAATACCATCGGGCAGTTCGCGGACGGCGAAAGGCCTGGCTATTATCAACCTGATCCCGATAGCTGAAGGGGAAAGAGTAACGGACATCGTTGCCGTGACAGACCTCGTGCCGGACACGTTCCTGCTGATGACGACTCTCAAGGGAGAGGTGAAGAAGACTTCATCCGACCAGTTTGCCGTAGTCCGGAGTAACGGTCTTATCGCGATGGACGTCGAGAAAAACGATGAACTGGTAGAAGCCCGTCTCTGCAATGACAAAGATGATGTTATGATAGTAACCCGGAAGGGCCAGTCGATCCGCTTCAAGGTAAACAGCCTGCGTACCAGTCTCAGGACAAGCGGTGGTGTGAAAGGTATCCGGCTGGGTTCCGGTGATGAAGTAATCGGCATGGAAATCGCCGATCCCGAAGGATTCATACTAGTCGTGTCCGAGAACGGATTCGGCAAGTTGACGCCCGTAAGCGAGTACCCCCTCCAGAAGCGTGCCGGAAGCGGTGTGAGGACCTTCAAGACTACCGACAAGACCGGGCTGGTTGCCGCGGCGAAGCTGGCCACTCTCACCCAGCAGGTGATGATAATATCAGCCGAGGGTATCGTGATCCGCACTCCCGTCAAGGAAAAAGACCCGAGAAAGGGTATCACCACCCAGGGCAGGAGCACCCAGGGAGTGACGCTGATGAAGCTGGAAGAGGGTGACAAGGTAAGTGCGGTTACCTGCTTTGATGCGAATTAGACATCCCCAAATGTTTACGGGATTGAATAGTGATAATGGATACCGTCTTCCGCCGGTATGGTTAATAAAGGGCTGAGTTATTCAGGATTTCCCAGTTTCTCTAAGCACGCCGGTT
>DUFA01000047.1 GCA_011191975.1 Dehalococcoidia bacterium | reverse complement strand
TCGTTAAGTGCATGGATTATTATTGCTATTATGGCAGCGGGTTTGATTGCCGGTATAAGTCTTATGGTGGTAATAAGGCTTAGAAGACACTGAATAGACATGATTTGAAATTGGAGGTTATAGTCTTATTTAAAAAAGACAGTAGGCCTTGACCTGATCCCTTTGCTATAATTGTACTTGGGGAGGGGGCGTTATAGTGATTACTGTTTCGAGAAATTATCAGTCATTTCATATCGTTTTTTAAGAATGGAGGCAGCAAGATGGAAACCTCGGTGGACAATCATGAGATAACAGACCCCGTCAAAACAAGTGAACGAATCATCCAATATAGACTGGAAGTCAGGAACCTGATTGGTACAGAAGTGCAGAAAGTCATGGATGAAGAGATTAAGAAAGCAACGCAGGAATTGTTTGATGAGCAAAGGCGTGCCATAAAGCAAATAGTGGAAGAGCATAAGCTCGTAATTAAAGAAATAGTAGAAGAAGAGAAAAAAGCAATCTGGGAGAAGGCGGAAGCACTTAGGGAGTCAATAATGAAAGTTGGCTTATAAGGGCTGTCTATAACTTAACATTAGTTTTCTGGCATGATAAAGGATGAATATACAGGTTTCAGTTTTAACGAACTTCAGAATGAATACACGTAATTCTCTGGTTGGAGCTATTAGTAATGCACAACTAAATAAGTCTAACATAGTGCGAAATAATAGTAAAATATCGAATGGATATTTATCTATGTTATAACGCAATTTTTATAGATTACCGGGTGTTTTATATTGAGTACAATAAATTGAGGCGCAGAGCAAGGTGGATTGGTGGCAAGTAATAATAATCTTAGCGGGTATTGGGCTTGTCTCTATTATTATGGGGATGGTCGCCGGGATTCCTTTAAGCAAAATAATTCTGAGACGTCGAGAGCAAGTATCTATTGATGAAAGTCGGGCGTCTTCTAAATTAAAATCGCAATATACTCCCACAGACCATTTCGATGAATTATTAAAGAAGTATGGTTTGTCTGAACCCAAGATAGCAGAGCAGGGCGACGAAGAGACCGTTGAAATAAGAAATGACGAAGCTGAAACTACTGTTGAACAGGTCGAGCCTGTAGCTATTGATCGAATATTACTTGAACTGGAAAATAACCTTAAGATATCTATTGAGCCCCGAATTGACAAACTGGAACCTTTTCAAACTGAGGAATGGGATGCCAGTCGAGACCTTCCTAACACACTTACGGCAGAGCTGAAATGGGAATTAACAGAGACTTACCTGGATATGTATGCAGCAAACAATATTGTTTGGTTCCTCAAGGAGTATAGCATGGAAAGTCCGGTATTGGAGGACCAGTACACGAAGATGTGTAATCAGATTGCTATTACTCTTAATAAAGTCATTCAAGTATTAAACCCGTCAAGAATTAGAGACAAATAGAAGCCTCAATTAGCTTTTCCGAAATGAGTGGTATCTTGACAAATAAATGTTTAGATACTAAACTATATTGGTATGAAAGATATAAAGACTACCTATGAGGATATTTTACAGAAGCTTGAAAAAGTAATGGTTATGATGGAGTCCATGCACACGCCGTCGCGAAGTTTTGGCACTGGCGTAATGATGCATACGAAAGAAATACACACAGTTCAAGCAATTGGTAGGCATTCTGGGATCAATGTTACCAGGCTAGCAAAAGATACAGGAGTTACGAAAGGAGCTGTATCGCAAACTATTAATAAATTAGTTAAAAAGGGACTGGTGCGAAAAACACGCACGCCAGGTAATGACAAGGAGGTTGTACTGGAGCTCACTAATCTCGGACAAATCGGCTTTCAAAACCATGAAAAGTTTCATATGGATACTCTGGATATCGCCCGAGAATATTATGGAGACCAGCTTGGGAGTAAGCTCGAAAGAATACATCTGGCCGTTGATGATATCTATAGAATGTTAAACGAATATGAGAAGAGAAGGAGACAAGAATAGCGTATTTTTTTAGTATTTTATTGTTTAGTAGTTAAACATAAAGGAGGGAACAATGAATATTGGACATATCGGTTATTCCCTTGCGGAGAAGAAAAAACTTATTTGCCCGTGGCAGCTTGCACCCCTGATTGATAATCGCCTGCGTCCATTTGTCCATAATCCTGAAAAGATATTCGCTCCCTACGTGGCTGAAGGAATGACTGTACTGGATGTGGGTTGCGGTGCTGGTTTCACATCCTTGGGGCTTGCCAGAATTGTTGGTGATAGAGGTTTGGTTATCGCTGCGGATATACAATCTAAGATGCTGAGAATGGTGAAAGAAAGAGCGGTAAGGGCGGGGCTATCAAATCGCATCCGTGTTCACTTATGCGAACCTGTTCATATTGGTTTGCAGGAAGAACTGGATTTTGCCGTGGCCTTTTTCATGGTACATGAAGTACCGGATGTACGAGCTTTCCTTGAAGAGATTTATAAGTTACTTAAAGCGGACGGTCGATTTTTCATTACCGAACCGAAGATTCATGTAGGCTTCAGGGCATTCCGGCGAGTTATACAGGAATCTCAAGAGGTTGGCTTTGAAATAGCAGAAAGACCAAGCGTACGGTTCGGTCAAACGGTATTACTGGTAAAGGGTAATTGATTTTTATCAGCACCGGCTTGATGTTCGATTGCCAGTAGAT
This sequence comes from Dehalococcoidia bacterium, assembly GCA_011191975.1. Classification (GTDB taxonomy): domain Bacteria; phylum Chloroflexota; class Dehalococcoidia; order Dehalococcoidales; family UBA2162; genus MGML01. The sequence continues at coordinate 1,619 of DUFA01000047.1, read as the reverse complement.
GGCCCTGATTATGAAAACCCGAACATCGAATTTGGGTATAAAGTAACATTTGGCATTATTTTGCTGGTTTAATTGAGATTTGCCGACAGCGTCCTGTATAACGCCATTATTCGACGAAAACTTTCACCTTCTCTCCCTTGCTACTCACTACATCCACTTCAAGGTCACTTAAGGCTTCGATAAGCTCCTCGATATCTTCCGGTTTGACATTACGCACATCAAAATCAATGCCCTTCTCCCGCAATGCCCCGTTCACTTTGTCTCTGGCTTCAGGTGGTATCAGAGAAGTCAGCTTGATGCCGGCGCGTATCAACGACATTGGTACACGCACATTGACACGGTCGACATTACCAGAATGCTCATTCTCAGCTTCTGGCAGCACTGTAACACGCAGATACTTGGCCTTCCCTCTCACGTTGGCATCCGCCTTACTGACGCTTTCCTGTCCACTCTCCCCACTTTCAATCACGCTGAGCAGGCGATAAGCATCATCGGTGCTTATCTTGTTCTGGGCAAGCATCTCTAAAATTTTTTTCTTGTTCTCAGTCATAGCACTGTCCCTCCTTACAGTTTATACGACGGAGATATATACGCATTGATGATCACTATGAACATCGACCCTGAGGCCGCGCATTGAGCAGCATACCTCGAAAGCAACCCTTAAGATGAGCAGCGCCCTCTTTCCCCAGCCGCTTGGCCAGAGAACGAGGACCGCGATTAGTATCAGTGGTGACAGAATAATAAACACTATCAGTGCCAGTGGTAGCAGCAGAAAAAGTGGCAGCCACAGACCGAATCCCTTTTTCTCCCCTTGAATTTTCAGGCGCATCAACATCGGTGGACGCTTCATTGCGATAGCCTCTTTATTGCTTCCTCGGCTGAAATTTCACCACGTTCCAGCTCTCCAATCACTTCCTCCTCTGGGGATATCTTGACGATCTCGACGAACTCAAGCTGCCGGGCGATGCGGTTAATTCGGTTTTTTACGGTGGGATAGCTTATACCGAACATCTCTTCCATCTCCTTGATGGAGCCATGACAGCGGACAAACGCCATAACAAAGACCTGGTCCTCGGCGGAGAGATTGGCCAGAGGCGGGAGCGTAAAGCTGCCCTCGATGGCGATATCGCTGTTCACCAGGCGGACGCGTTCGACTGTTAACGGTGCGCCGCGGGTCATTTTTGTCAGCTCGAACCACTCTTTTGTCATTTTTAACCGCCAATATTAAGAAAATTAATAATAATATTGAATATCTAAATATATAATATATAATAAAATTAAATATGTCAATATTTTTTATAGAAATTTTATAGACTGGTGAAATAATATTGCTATCAGTAGCACTCTATATATCGAAACGCGAAAATGTTAATGAATTGCATTTTGCGCCGGTTCTCAAATATGAGTGGAGTTTTTCAGACCGGAACTGATGAGGGCTAACCTTGACTCGCTTATGCAATGTTAGACGGAAGAAGGCACTATTGATGTGAGCAAAACAGGACAGAAATCATCTTTTAACAGGATATATAATCCCCTGTGAAGTCATTGCTTAATTCATGTCGTCTCTTCCAGCGGAACCGGTATCTTATCGAGTATTTCATTTATAATGGTTTCCGCGG
>DUFA01000046.1 GCA_011191975.1 Dehalococcoidia bacterium | reverse complement strand
GGACGAGCCGTGATTATACCAACCAATGACTATTCGGATTTTTCCAACCATCCCGAAGTTGATTTAATTTATCTGCATTATCATTGTGGTGTTATTTAAAGTAAAAAAAATGTCCATGCATCTTCTCCAGAGGTACCAACAACTTCGGCTAGGTCGGGAGGAATATATCAGTAATCCGTCTATTTGATAATATCTTATTCACTTCCGATGACAAAAATATCACAACCCGCCTCCCTGGTAATATTCCACTGAGTGAGAGATTTAATCCATTATTCACATATTAAGGAGAACAAAGGAAGAAAATGTCGAAAAATCAATTAACATTAAAAGTGCTTAATCCCAGGAGCAGAGTCGAGATCGATCAGGTCCCTAATGCACCTCGTATCAAAGACTTGACCGGGAAAAAGATCGTTGTACTTAGTAATATGGGAAATGAACTTCTGACTTACATCGAAGAAGCTATGAAGAATCGTATCCGTGATATCCAATTCCAGAAATGGGAATGGCCACGTCTCCGAGCCGGGGAGACTTTCAGAGAACCTAACCTGGATGATTATAAAAATATAGCAGAGAACAGCGATGGAGTAGTTGTCTTACTGGGAATTTCAGGTGGCAGTACACCACGAGCTGTGCTGAATGCAGCCAAGATAGAGAAATTTGGCACGCCTGCCGTTGTCATTGTCGGAAGATGTTTTCAACAGATTGCCAGGTTTTTTGCCAGGAGTGAAGGATTACCGGACATAGCTCTGGGAACATTACCGATGGACTATGTACCGACCGAAGAGGACATAGAAGAGTTAAAGATCAGAGAGAAACTTGCCGATGAGATTATCGAGGGTATGACCCGGTGGTCCCCACAACCTCCCAAGATAGAAGTAGTTGTTGAGGAAACTCTTGAATTTAGTGGGGAGGATTATCCGGAAGCCCAGTGGAATATGGAGAACTTTTTTTGCAGCATTGCTGGAGTGATGGGATGCCACTGGTACCTCCTACAGAAGAGGTGGTTAACAGGATGCTTGAAGGGACCGAGTTACTTCGTGATCATGTAGTAGCTTTATTCGAGCCGTCGCGTGGTAAAGCGACTATAGAGAAAATCGCTGTCAACGCAGTAATGGTCCCGGGTCAACCTCAAACGCCGGTCACTGATGCCTTGAGATGGGGAGATATAGCGATTGCCGAAGCCTGTTTCAATACACGTGGAGGTACTGGCAAAGTAACTGAACGACTGGCAGAAAAAGGGGTAAAGGTTGAAACTGAAGCGGCTACTTACAGGTTTCCTCCGTACGATGCCGAAACTACTTTTTCATATGTAAGAGACCCGGATAATAGTCTCATTGAACTGGCAGATTGGGCAATGGGAAAGAGTCTGGCGACGGAAGCAAAGGTAGAAGGCTTGAATCATGTGGGGTTTGGTGTTTCAGATGTTGAAAAGTCTCGAAAATTCTACAGGGAACTCGGTTTCACCGAAACCATTTTCGATACTTCCGGGAGAATGTCCGTCATAATGCTGGCAAATTACCACGGGGCCTGGATCGAAGCTATTCAATTTGGGGAGCCTGATAAGCCTTTACCTTTCAATAAAGGTTGGGGATACCTTGGACCCATGGAATTTGCTGTTGAAGTTACTAATATAGAAAAAGCGTATGAGGAATTAGAGGGAAAAGGTATAAAATTCTTGTGTACTCCCCAGACGGTAGAAGTTCCCAAAGGATCCTGGAAGTACGCATATGTGGCTGAGCCAGACAATTTATATGTTTCGCTGGTTGAACCAAGGTTTTAGTTAAAAACAAGACGACCTTACCTGTTGTTCCTATGAATCTCTTCACCCTGTAGGAAAAAAGGAAACGTGGTACTCAAACAGTATCAAATAGTAATAAGCATGATGTGAAAGAGATTCTGCTGAATTATCGTTTTACAATTATTAACGGTAATTTTTATATTTGTATACTATGTAAACGTTTTTAAATGTATTTTATCTGATTGACAACGCATACAAATCCCAATATACTGTACTTCTAAAAAACAGAAAAATAAGTTCATTTAACCATCTTCTACGCCTTCCTGAGTTGCTGGAGGTGTATGTGATGAGAAGACAGGCACTGCTAACCGTTGAACCTAACGGATAGTGGTGCCCTTTTATTTTAAAAAACTATTATTAATCCCATATTTTCGAAAGGAAGTAATAATAATACTTTTAAATATGAATAATTCAAGACGGCTAGCCCTGCCGGGGGAAACCAGAGTGCTGAGTCTTGGGCCTTTGATGTCAGCTTAATTATCCAGTCAACTCCTCCCGTGTCCGGAGCTCTGGGGGTAATCGGGTTATGCGGCAGGGCTAGTCAAGGAGGTGATGTGTTTGGCGATATAAGGTTAGATAAATAGATTTTAAAAGAGGTGAAAAACACATATGGTTAAGAAAATCATAATATTACTGGTTAGTTCGTTAATGGTCATGTCATTACTCTTTATATCTTGCGGTACTTCCGAAGGAGATGAGACAGGAACAGAAACTGGAGACGGGGAGTTTTCGGATCCGAAAACTCCAAAATATGGAGGAATACACATTACGATGGGAACCGATCCTCAGGGTTTTGATCCGCGTGTCGTAATGTCACATTTTACTAACACGCTTCCTACGACCCATGAGTTACTGCTAACTGGAGATTGGTCGAAGGGACCGGCTGGCACAGGTGAAACGGACTGGCAACTTGGTTTTCTAGGTCGTACGGATCTGTTTGCCGGTAGCCTTGCGGAAAGCTGGGAATTAGTCGATGACGAAACAATCAGGTATCATATTCGCAAAGGCGTCAAATGGCAGGACAAATCCCCGGTAAACGGTAGAGAGTTTACGGCTGATGACGCAGTCTGGAATATCGATATGGAATGGACTACCGAGGGCAGTAACCTGGATATATTCTTTAAGGAGGAAGACCATCTCATATCGGTCAAGAAAATCGATGACTGGACTATCGAAACAAAATTCCCGGCACACGCAACGGCAATACACATAATGGAGGATAGTTGCCGAATCTTAATGCTCCCTCCGGAAATTACAGATATGTATGGCGACCAACAGGATTGGCGCCACAGTACCGGTACGGGACCTTACCTTTTAACCGATTATGTAACAGGCAGCCATATTGTTTATGAAAAAAACCCCAACTACTGGGGGAATGATCCCAACCACCCGGAAAATAAACTGCCTTACTTGGATGGTATTAGACAATTAATAATCCCAGACCAGTCATCACAATTAGCTGCATTTCGAACCGGGAAGATCTTTAATTATACAACGACCTGGGAGAACGCGAAGGACTTGCTGAATCAATGTCCTGATCTCGAATACATAGAAACGTATGGAAGAGGAACCGCTCTTTGTGGCCGAGTAGATAAACCAGAGCTTCCGTTTAAAGATGTCAGAGTCAGGCAGGCTCTGAACCTGGCTGTTGATCAGCAGGAAATACTCGACGCCTATTATGAAGGTCATGGGTATCTAAAAGGTTGGCCTTTCTACCCCATCAAAGCCCACGAGCCGTTTTTCACTCCACTAGAAGAAATGCCCGAAGAAGTTCAGGAATTATTTGAATACCATCCTGATAAGGCAAAGCAGCTCCTTGCCGAAGCGGGTTATCCCAATGGTTTCAAAACGAAAGCAACCTGTTCAAGCGCTGATGCAGATTTCATGGCAATGATCAGAGAATACCTGCTGAAAGTAGATATTGACATGGAGATTGAGCCACTGGAACCCAGTATTTATTTCAGTGTAATGAGAGCCAGGACACACGATGAGATGATATATAAATGGACATCCATGTATTGGGGCCCTTGGCTGATGCATGAAGTTAGGGCTGACAGCTCAGACTGCGTCAGTTTTTATGAGCATGAACGTACACTGGAAGTGTACGATATCATAAACAGAAACCTTGGTAAAAATGATGATTACTGGATCAAGAAATTGAAAGATCTAACCCCATTCATGCTCGAAGAAAGCTGGGGAATCTTTTTACCGGTACCTTCAAGTTATATCATGTGGTGGCCTTGGTTGCAGAATTATTATGGCTGTACGCACGTAGGATATGCTGAATTTGGGAAATATGTGTTCTACGTCTGGATGGATACTGATATGAAAAAGTCAATGGGATACTAATCAGAAGCAGGAATAAATAAAATAAAAATGACATAATGCTAAAAAAGGAGAGTAGATTATGGAAGCATATTGTGTAAAGTGCCGTGCCAAGAGGGAAATCAAAGATCCCGAGGCGATAACTATGAAGAATGGTAAACCTGCTACCCAGGGTACCTGTCCAGTGTGTGGCACTAAGGTGTTCCGAATTGGCAAAGGCTAGATTTTAGCTAGTAATACTTTAATAGTGGGAAGGGCTGGATATCCTAACAGATAGGAATCCAGCCCTTTTTTATTTCTTTTAAGGTTACTTTATAAGCTTTTGTTGCACGGAAGTGTTTTTCGGGATTGAATTTCCACTGAAACTAGAGCGAACCTAGCTCTGAATCGAAGAAACTTATTTGTTCATTCTTTTTGTGGTTAAGATCTTCCAGTGAGTGGTCAGGATAAAAACCTAATATCTTGAATGTCTTGCGACGTTCGACTTTAGTCTTTTCATCAGCCTGGTGGCCAATAATACTCTCCGTATGTTTCGGTATGTTGTTACTTGGTGCTCGTTTCGTTAAACCATCAACTTTTAGAGGTGTAGGTGGAAGTGGTAGAGAAAAGGGAGTGTTTGCTGAAATCTGGTTCGCCTGGGTAGCAGTACCAGTACTGACGATATCCTGGCTCTGGTTAAGTCAACCTTCGGTTGCAGTAACCTGTTTACTGTTCATGGCCTGGGGGGATGGTATTACTGGCCTCGTACGCTGGCGTATTTACGGTAGAGCAGTGAAAGGATTATGGGGTTCTCTCGTAATGTTAGGTAGCTGCATAATTATTTCCTGGGCATTTATAGAACCTTTATGGATCGGGATTATAGGTTCTATCGTTGCTGTAATAACCGAGTGGGCGTTCGGTGATATCGGAATATTCAAGTGGGGGGATGATAACTGGGCTATTCCAGTTTTCAGTGCGGCAACTATTCTTGAGCTAATGAAACTCACGGGGAATCTTTAGTTTACATTTCAGATCATTGAAAACCTGCTAGCCATTGTTTGTTTTCGCTTTAGTCCTACGTTGATGTGTCTGGACCTTTTTACAAGAGATGATTATAATAACCCCCGAAATTGATAATGGTATACTACAAAGGCAAGCAATAAGAATTAACCCCAAAGATGCTCCAAAGCTTCCCGGATCAATTACCGCTGCCAAAAAGTAAAAAACGAACGGTAATGAAACGGCTATCAAAATCTGAGTAATACCAGCCGCAAGATGCCATTTCCGAATAAGAGCTACACCAGTCCATGAGATAATCGCGACAGGAATAAATGGCCAAAACTCACTATATTGAGTAAGTCCGAATATGATAATTACCGTGAATATACTAGGACCGATTATCCCGATGGCTAATCCAATTGCCATATTAATCTACCTTAATTATTAATGTTCACAGGTCAGAGCATTTGTTAGGTAGGACTTCATGTTCGATGATTCCGACTTTTCGTTCTTATAGATAACACTCTGTTGAAAAAAGATATTACCAGACTCAGTAAATCAATAAACAATAGAGATACTCCAATAAAGAACGGGCCTAACGGGTTCATTGATTTTGGATCTAAAGCAAACCAAATTAATGAGCCGACGATTAGCACAATCCCCATTATGAGAGCGGTTAGCCGAATCTTCTTGAATTTCTTCAACACTGCCTTAAGTATCACCTTCTAAACTCACTCCTTGATAAGATGAGGAATGCGGTTGCAGGTATTGCCAATAACGATAAAAAAAGAAGAAGACTAAACAATATAATCATTGGAAGGAAACTTGATTGAGAAATAACCTTTATTTTATCTACCAGCATCAAAACAAAAGGTACAATATAGCACAAAGCTGTAACAGAACCAGTAATTGCCCATCTCCATCTCTTTCTTTGTAGCGTGTATATACCACCAATTAAGGGGAGAAGCCAGAACGCCAGAATAATAATAGGGCCGGTAGTAAATAAGTACTGATCGGAAGGATACAATAGACCATAGATTGGAAATGTAACAATCAACGTCAATACGGGAATCCCGGTTCCTATAATCATTAGCATAATTCCTGCTGTTTTTAGTTTGATTATCTTTTTCATTGTGGTTGACTGCTTTTTTTTATTCCTTATTTACTTTGGTTGTTGATTGTCAATTCTAACTATTTTTTACACTTCGACCATATAACCACGATTTCACGAAGCATAGACCAGAGGAAAGAAGTGGCAGGCAAATAAAACAAACGATGAAAAAATTAAACTCGATTGATTTAGTACCCGATCGAGCTATGAACCAGATTATTATAAATAAACCCTCACATAGAAGTAGTGCACCGCCTACTAGAGACCATTTGAGCGCTGTAATTAGGCTTCCGATACCGATACCTGCTGGCAATATCACAAAAAGTAAATAATCATCAATATTCCCCTGGCCTAACCCCATCATAAATATCATGAAAAGTGTCATGAAACAAACACTAACAATACCCAGAGTTAATCCTGTTCGACGAAACGTCTGTTTTTTATGGTGGTTGTTTTTCTTGTTATCCATAATGGTTTTTCCCTGTTAATTCTTTCACCTTGAAAAACTTAGACAATATTCCTTCGAGCGTAATTCATGTCAGTAATCTATAAAACCTTGGTAGCATTCCTAATGGTTCTTCTATTTCTCCACGCGAGAAGAAAACAAACACCGGATGCTAATAACGGCAGACACAAGAACGGTGAAAAAAGTATCATCATACCTATCAACATGGCAAGACCAAGTGCTTCTGAACTGGGGAACAAAGGAGATAATACCCATAAAACAAGAGGCCACAAACTCTCTAAAATTAAGACTATACCTCCTATTAGCGGATTCTTCCGGGCAAAAACTACAGTCCCGAATATCACCAATCCTGCTCCTAAGAATAGTGCAAAAGCTGCTAACTCAAAGGTGGCTATTCGCCTTATATACACTGTGCCGGCTATTAAACCGACGATCGTCCCAGCCAGATATAACTTCCCATATCTGCTACTTACAATAGCTTCGAGTGTTGTTTCCTCAGCTGATGTTCGGGTATTCTTCGCTGATAGTAAAAAGAGCAGCCCGGATACCAACAGCAACAACCTAAATAGCATTGGAGTTACCCATGATGTGAGACCAATCCCAGCCTCAAATAGCCTATGTATAGTTTCTAAAGATAGAACGGAAGATAGGATGATCCACACTAAACAACCAACAATTAACGCTATGCCGCCAGTAAACGGCTTTTTCCAAGCGTAAACGACAATACACAAAGCGAGAAGTTCTGGTCCTACTATCTGCAAGTAGATAACAGGTGTTCCTCCTTGGGAACTCCAAACCATTGGTATGAGAGACATCAGGCTACTGAGTAGTCCGGAACCCGTCGAGATAAGACCAATGACCAGACCTGGTACTAGAAGTTGTTTGGCGTCTATAGAATTCAAAACCTTCATGTCACTAATTATTGAATAGGTGACCATGAAATGTATGTCAGAATCACCTGAACTCTTTGTAAGATGTTTCTTACTTTAAAAGTAGTCTAGCTTCTTAATATGAAAAGAGCTTCGAAAAGCTCTCTTCATAAAATGATATTCAGATTCAGGTTTTGTAGCATTAAAATTGTTATCCTTTAAGAGAGTTCAAAACTTCTACTACTTCATCGATAGATAACACAAGATGTGAACTGAATTTAATATACGGAGAAAATTGGATTACATTTTGTAGCACTTGGGGTGCATCTGCTGGACTTATACCATATCCACCACCTCCACCAGCGAATAGTCCCCAATCGTATATTCTCCCTTCATCCAGCATTTTTTTTGTCGCCTCTATTTGTTTTCCCCACAGTGCTGCTCGCTCGTTCGGATCAAGGGGTAACTTACTCATATCTGATTCCCATAAATTTAGTATTTTCGACATCCTTTTAATCCCTTTCATTTATTTTTTGGAAATGTGCCTGTATACAAATAGAATTATCAGCTGGCTTCGTCTATCTCATACGCACCTCCTTTGGACAGGAAAGTGTGAGATGGTTAAAGATTACTTCGTGTGGGGATTTACAGTATAATTCGGTTGAGAAGAGAAGTCAATCAAGGAAACTACTAAAACTAAACTGTATTTAATAGCTCTATACATCACCGGACAATGATCTCGATATTCACTCAATAATAAAGAGGATCGGATTTTACTTTACTGCAGATCGTGACATTAACTAACAAGTCAAAATAGCAAGATTATTCAAAAGCCAGAACCACCAGAGTAACCATCTATTGCTGGCACAAGCTTTTTCGGCAATCTCTTTTTGTTGAATTGAACGCGAGAATGCTTTGTAAAGTGAAAGCGTAAAAAGGTTTACAGCCAGCGTCTCCTCATCTTCTCGTAGCTGCCTAATCCTGCTTTAACGGCACCTTTACGCATGAAGCTAATGACCTTTGAAGGCCGAATCTTTTTGGCTCCTCTGGGGAGCAATTCGTTGATTTGCCTTCGCATGCTGTTTTCTTTGAGCGCGTT
>DUFA01000045.1 GCA_011191975.1 Dehalococcoidia bacterium | reverse complement strand
CGGTCACCTACCTGGCATAATCGTTAGATTACTCTTGTTTTGATATTATTTAAATCGCGTATGTTGTTAAATTGTAAAAATTATTATAACATAAGAATCCTTCCTTATCGATTAACCCGAACTACCAGGAGGTAGAATAATGAAAGTCAAAAAAGCTTTCGCCTCATTTACATTTCTTATCGCTGTATTACTTCTATTATTATCTTGCGGATCGAACACGGCAACATCAGATTCTACTAGCGAAGGATTTTCAGAGAAACCAGAATATGGTGGAACACTTAACTTCGTCTATCCATTTGACGTCGGCATTTACGATCCTGTATCTCAGGGGCAAATGATGGGACCGGTTGGAATGCTGGTTCTTGAACAGCTTCTGGGTGAAGATTGGACCAAAGGGCCTGCAGGTTCAGGAGAGGTAGCCTGGGTAATGAATGTAACTCCAGCACCGGACACATCTATGGGCGTTCCTGCCGAAAGCTGGGAAATCCCCGAACTTGGAACGATAAATTTTAAAGTCCGTCAGGATGTCCAATGGGCTCTTAATCCTGAGAGTGAGGCCAGCCGACTGATGAATGGACGAGAATTTACCGCTGATGACTTGATCGATAGTTTCAATTACATGATGCAATATCCAAACTCGCCGATCCAATTCTGGGCTCCAATTTTAGCTGGGACAGCAACTATGAAAATGACCGGTCCATGGGAAGTAACCTTAAAAACACCGACAGATCCTCTGGGAGGATGGAACTGGTTTGTTTGCAGTGGCAGCTGGTTTTACCTGTTCCCGCCAGAGGTTATCGAGAAATACGGAGGTATGGAAGAATGGCAGAACGTGGTGGGAACCGGACCATTCATGTTGACTAATTCAGTTACCGGAAGTTCTGCTACCCTAAAGAAAAATCCTGACTACTGGGGTATAGATCCTATAGGTCCAGGAAAGGGAAATCAGTTACCTTATGTGGATGATATCAAGTTTCTGGTTATACCTGATACCTCTACTTCAGATGCCGTCTTTCGCACAGGAAAAGCAGATATGACAGTTACCGCCGCTGAAACTGCAAACAATTTCATCCAAAATACGCCTGAGTTACAGCATCGTTCATATCTCCAAGGGAATTCGGGAGTTATCATGATGAGAACCGATAAAACATCACTACCTTACGGGGACAAGCGAGTGCGTCAGGCGATGATGTTAGCTATCAACTATTCAGCTTTAAAAGACGATTTATATGGTGGTGAAGCCGAGATATTGACATTTCCTGTGACAAGTGAAAACAAGCAGGTTTATATACCACTTGAGGACATGCCAGGAGAAGTACAAACTCTCTTTAGCCATAATACGGATAAGGCAAGAGAACTACTAACAGATGCCGGATATTCCGAAGGATTTACGGCAAGCATAATTGTACCGAATATTTTTGGTATCCCTGACTTTGCTTCTTTAATAAAATCAATGTGGCATGAAGTTGGTATAGATCTGGAAATCCAACCTCAGGAATTTTCAGTATATAATTCTATGGTATATGCCCGTTCTTATGACGAAATCATGCTAGTTTATCTTCCGGTAGGCTCAGTTGCCTATCCTTCCTGTCTTAGCCTATCCTACTTCAGAGGTGAATCTATAGGCTATGTTAATGACCCGGTGATTGATTCTGTCTTCCAGGAAATTAAGAAGAATGTGATTATTAATATGCCTGAAGCTAACCGTCTGTATCGTGACCTGCTACCTCATATTGTTGAACAGGTCCACTATCTACCGTTGCCGTCGGTTTATACCTATAGCCTGTGGTGGCCTTGGCTCAAAAATTATTATGGTGAAATTCCCTGGCGGCTGTTTATGTATTCGTGGATTGATCAGGATTTAAAAGAGGAGATATTAGAGGGAGAATAAAACAATTACGTTGAAATAAATTACTAAGTGTCTAAATCATAATTCTTACCGCATTGATTCTAAAGAATAAGATGTGTATAGTATATAAGGACTCAAATTTTCAACCTCCTGGATAAATCATCCCAGGTGGAAAGGAAGTGAGAACAGCCGATGAACGGAATTACAGTGACGATCGATGGCAGGATAATACAGACTACCGAAGGTACCACTGTTTTAAGAGCAGCCCAGGAAGCCGGGATATATATCCCGGCTCTTTGTGCCCACCCCGATCTTGTGCCGGGCGGCTACTGTGGACTGTGCGTGGTGGAAGTGGATGAAGAAGGCGATGTACAGGCCTGCAAAACGGAAGTGCACGACGGTATGGTGATAACCACCGAAACTCCCTCGGTTCGGGAAGGCCGCGAGCAGGCTCTTGAGAAAATACTCACCGAACATCCCCATGCCTGTCTCGACTGCTGGCGTAAGGACAGGTGCAAACCCTTCGACATTTGCCTGCGCAGCGAAGCGGTCAGTCAGCACTGCGTTACCTGCCCCAAGAACGGTCATTGTGAACTCCAGAAAGTGGTTGATTATATCGGTATAGAACCGGAAATCCCCTACAGACCGAAAGAATATCCTCTCGAGATCGACAATCCTTTCTTCCTGCGTGATTACAACTTGTGTATCGTCTGCGGTCGTTGCGTCCGTGTCTGCCGCGATGTACGGGGTGTTGGTGTTTATACTTTCGATGACGAAGAAAATCCTACCAAGATACTCACCGTAGAAGGCGGTTCGACGGTTGATTCCGGCTGTCGCTTCTGTTTCGCCTGCGTGGAAGTATGCCCTACCGGTGCATTGATAGAACGAGATGTCGAGAAATTACGCGAGAATCGCGAGGGTTACATCGTACCGTGCAGCGATGCCTGCCCGGCACATGTCAATATCCCCAGGTATGTTGAATACGTTCGCCAGGGTAAATACACAGAGGCGCTTTCCGTTATTCGCGAAAAAGTCCCCTTCCCCGGTAGCCTCGGAAGAGTATGTTTCCATCCCTGCGAACAGGCCTGCCGACGCGAAACTGTGAACGATCCCATTTCGGTCAAGGAACTGAAACGCGTCGCTGCAGATCATGGTGAAGACAAGTGGAAAGAAAAATCGGCCATCAAGGAATCCACCGGTAAAAGAATTGCCGTCGTCGGTGCCGGACCTGCCGGACTGACCGGAGCCTTTTACCTGGCCAAAGCCGGACACAGCGTGACCGTATACGAGGAACTTCCTGAAGCGGGCGGAATGATGAGATACGGTATTCCGGAATATCGCCTTCCCAGAGATATCCTGGCCGGAGAAGTGCAGTCCATCAAGGACGCCGGAGTGGAGATTCTCACCAACACGAAGATAGAATCTATCAACTCACTGAAGGAGCAGGGATTCGATACGATTCTACTGGGTATAGGCGCCCATGAGGGGACCAAACTCGGTGTGGAAGGTGAAGACCTGCCCGGTGTTATGGACGGAGCATCCTTCCTCAGAGACGTTAACCTCGGTAAGAAGATAAAACTCGGAGAAAAGGTTGCCGTACTCGGCGGTGGTAACTCCGCCGTGGACAGTGCCCGTGTTGCGTTACGAACCGGTGCGAAAAGTGTAACAATGATATACCGCCGTACCAGGGCCGAAATGCCGGCCGCGGAGGAAGAAATTGAAGACGCTCTCCATGAAGGAATCGAGATTAATTTCCTCCAGAATCCTACGAAGTTTACGAAAAACGGCGATGGTCTTGATGTCGAATGCATCCGCATGGAACTCGGAGAGCCGGATGCCAGCGGCAGGCGCAGGCCGGAACCGATTAAAGGCAGTGAATTTACTGTGTACTACGACGCCGTCATCGGAGCTCTCGGTCAGTCACCGAGAGTCCCGGAAGGATTTACTATCAAGATCGGGCGTGGCAACACCCTCCAGGTAAACAGCAAAACACTGCAGACCAGCATGGAAGGTGTATACGCCGCCGGTGACGCCACCACCGGACCTGCTTCCGTGATCGCGGCTATCGCTGCCGGACGCCAGGCTGCCCAGTCGATAGATAAATACCTTGGCGGCAGCGGCGAGATCGACGAGGAACTTGCCCCAGCCGAAGATATGGGGAAGCAACTGGGCAAAGACGAAGGTTTTGTTGATAAAACAAGGATCGAACCGGAACTTATCACCCTTGAAAAGCGTCTTGCCGGATTTGCTGAGGTGAAGAACGCCCTCAGTAAAGAGAATGCCTGTAAGGAAGCCGGACGCTGCTTCAGGTGCGACCTCCGCCTGACCATCACTCCGCCCATGCAGCCACCAGTACGTAAAAAAGCATCCATTTTAATGGGATAAGGTGAACCAGGTAAAAAGCCTGGTATGTATTCTGTGCTATAAACACCATCCCGATGAAAATCGGGATCCGGGAAAAGCAACTATAAACAATGTCATTATTCGAATGGAATGTCATTCTGAGGGAGCTTGCGACCGAAGATTCCTCTCCATATATCGAATGAGATCCTTCGTCCCGACTCCGTCGCGAACTCAGGATGACATCTTTTCGCTTTTTAAAAACCTCGTTAAATGGTATTGTTAAGGTTTGTTTACATCTGGTTGATGCTGATGTCATTGCGAACCTCGGCGTCGACAGCCGCGGTGTGGCAAGCTCAATAAATAAAGGTACTTCCAACAAGAACCGACTAGTACCCGTTGCCGTTAAGTAGGTACGAATATTACCCGTCGAACGAAGTGTGTTCTTTTACCAGCAACCATCCGTACGGATCTTCCATGAAATCCAGTTCCTCAGCCGGTTTCAACTCATAAGTCTCTGTAATCGGGGGCTCAACTAAAAGCGGGCTGATCTTTTTCGTTAATTCCATTCGTTCTTTAGAATCTCTCCACTCTTCCCAGTCGGTGAGACTACGCCAGGTACCCATTACGGTAATCACATGCTTGTCTTCGGTACTGACCATTGTTTCACCACCCAGATATCCCGGATGCGGCATGGCAGCTGTTCTGAGATCTCGAAGCAATTCTGAAATTTTCTCCTCTTGTATTACCTGACGTTTAATAATTACTCTTATCATCGTACCTCCTATACTCCACTCTGCAGGAATCTGTAACAAGGTAATACAGAATTATCCAGGTGCAGTCCACTAAACCAGGGTAATTTAACCGCTGATCTTGTTTATTGTAAATTCTCCTTTTAAAGAAAAAATCGGCATAAATACCGATTTTTTGTATCGTTTCAATACTTCCTGGAAGTATCTTTATCAAAATATAACAACAGAGAACCGAATGTGCGTTTTGGTATACCGCTTTTCTCCATTTCTGATTTCCACCGAAAACCTTACTCTTAAATCAACTCTGTGTCAATACACGATAGGCTCTTTTTCTTTACAGATGATCAACATATAAAAACCAATGGTTATACTTAATCGTAATTAGTGGCAAACGGTGTCATTCCAATAAATACACGATTAACCGGTCTTTAATAACAATTTAACATTTTTCCTGTATTATTTATCACAAATGAGACAAAGAGTTTCCCATATATTTAAGGGAAGTAATGTTCGCCTGTGCTTAAAATGGTCTTTTTTTGCTGCCTTAGCCGGTCCGGTCAGTATTGTATTACACGAAGTTGGTCATGCCTTAATGGCTCTAATTCTGGATTACTCAAATGTTCGAATTACATATCATCATGTCGATAGAATCGCTCCGGAAAACATTCAGCCCTGGGAAAGAGCTTTAACGAGTGAAGCCGGACCAATAGCAAGTCTGGTGATAATCTTACTATGCTTTGCCATTGTTCTCATACGTAAACACAGTGTATTCGCCAAGGCTTTAGGAATGATCGCTGCCATTCAATATATGGGTGGATTAATCTATTTTATCGGTGCTGTTTTTGGAGCTGCTCCTCCAACCGATTTCGATAGTGCGAGATTTGCGCAATACCTGAATATATCGATATTCTTCCCTTCTCTTGTTGAGGTATTAATTCTTGTTGGTACGTGGATATTGTTTATAAAACTCATTAACCGCGTGGAACGTATACAGGCTGTTATCGGGATTATTATCGGTGGAACATTCGGTATTCTAATCTGGCTGACCTTACTCGGACCTTTACTGCTTCCTGCAACCGGATAGACGATTATAAATTCACATTACAAGAACATACATTATGTCTATTTAAATACTAAATCCTGATTCCTAAATTCTAAATAAATTCAAATACCAAATTTCAATTTCCCTCCCCCGACTCCTTACCCACTCTGGCAACCACTCCATACTATTAACAGGTGATCCCTGACCACGAACAGGCCTATTTTCGAAAATCCCCTCTTTTTTTAAGGAGAGGGGATTATTCGTAACAGGGGTGAGGTAAAAAGAAATATAGTGAAATGGTACTTTGCATATATAAATTTACCTTAAACAGAAAATATCTGAAATAACCTAATTACTCCCCCCAGAATTCTTCTAAAATCTCATGCAGCCTGCCAACCGAAGTCACCGGCACCGGCCGCCACTCCTCCGGAAACAGCCTTTGATAACGCAATCCTGCAAACCGTTCATCGATCAGCGCCACCACACCCCTGTCCTCTTCGGTGCGGATCACCCTCCCCGCCGCCTGCAGGACGCGGGTAAACCCCGGAAAGGTGTAGGCATATTCGAAGCCGGCATCATCCGAAAGATCGAAATACTCCCGGATCAGTTCCCTCTCCAGGCATACCGCCGGCAGCCCCACTCCCACGATCACCGCCCCTGTCAGCCGGTCGCCCACCAGGTCGATGCCTTCCCCGAAGATGCCGCCCATCACTGCAAATCCCGCCAGCGTGCGCTCGTTATCGTTTGAGAACTGCGCCAGAAAATCGGCACGCTGGTCATCGGTCATGGCTGAGGTCTGCAGCAGTATATCCAGGTCGTCCCCCCGTTCTGTAAACGCTTCGTGCACTATCCGCATGTACTGGTGCGACGGGAAAAACAGCAGGTAGTTCCCCTGCTTTCGGGTTACCGTCTCGGCTATCATCTCCGTCACCGCCGGCACGGTCGCGGTGCGTTTGCGGTAGAGCGTTGATATGTTCGGCATTATCAGCAGGCACAGGTTCTCCGGCGGAAACGGTGAAGGATAAATGCGGGCTTCGGCATAGTCCTCGCAGCCGAACAGGCGCTTGAAATACTCTGCCGGAGTCAGCGTGGCTGAGAAAAAGACCGCCGACCGGGCGCGCTTCAGGGCTTCCCGCGTCTGCCCGGAAGGATCGACGCAGAACATCTTGATCTTAAGATCGCCGCCGCTGCCGTCGTAACAGGTGGCGTAGCTTTCATCGTACTTCTCGGCGACGCTCAGGAACCAGTACGCATCGAAGTACCGGTCGGTGAGGTCCTTGCGGAATGCAGCCGGCTCCTTACCCGCCAGCCACTTCTTCGCATCGTCGGTGAATTTCTGCAGCAGCGGCAGCAACGTCTCGGGCATGGCTTTCTCAGCATACGCCTCGCCATGTTCCCGGCACTGCTTCCGGGCAACACCCAGCCACCGGTAGATCTTCCCCAGCTGGCGGTACAGCTTCGGTAGCTGGTCTTTGACCGCCTTCCTTAGTGTATAAATATCCCGCCTGGAAAGCTCCGCCGAATACATCTCCCGGGTACGGTCGACCAGGTTATGGGCTTCGTCGATCAAAAAGGCGTAGACGCCGGTAACGTCCTGGAAAAACCGTTTCAGGTACACCCGCGGATCGAAGGCGTAATTATAATCGCAGATAATGCAGTCCACGAAGAGCGAAAGGTCCAGTGAAAACTCGAAGGGGCAGACCCGGTACTGCCGGGCGATCTCCGCGATTTTCTCACGGGTCAGTTCATCCAGTTCGAATGCCGCATTGACCGCCTCCCCGATCCGGTCGTAGTAGCCCTGGGCAAAGTCGCAGGCTTCGGGCTGGCAGTAGATGTGTGGCAATGAGCACGCTTTTTCCTTGGCGGTGATAGTGACCGACTTCAGCCGCAGCCCCTTTTGCCGCAGCCGTGCCAGCGCGTCCTCGGCAGCCATCTTGCCGGTGTTTCGGGCCGTGAAATAGAAGAGCTTCTCGACATAGCCCTCGCCCAGTGCCTTCATCGCCGGGAATACAACCGCCATCGTCTTGCCGATGCCGGTCGGAGCCTGTATCAATACCTGCTCTCCCTGCTTCAAAGCGGTGTAGACATCGACCGCCATCTGCCGCTGTCCGGCTCGGTACTCCGCGAAAGGAAAAGTCATGTTCCGGATGGAGTCGTCACGAAGCCGGTACCATTCCTCGACCGTATTCGCCCACGCCAGGTAGCGGTCGATGATATCCCGGAAGAAAGCTTCGAGTTCTTCCAGCGTGAACACCTGCCGGTCTTCGCGGGAGATACCGCTGTCGATATGGTAATAGGTGAGTTGACCGGCGACCTGCTCCAGTTCGTGCTCAACGGCATAGCACCAGGCGTAGAGCTTCAACTGACCCCAGTGGACGGGATTTTCCTCGGCGGCCACCTCGTCCGGGTCCCGGGTGGTGGTCTTCACTTCCTCGATGACGACCGGCTCCGACGATTCATCTACCCCGTCGATCCGTCCGGTGAGTTCCAGGATGAAATAGGGTGTATCGAGCCG
>DUFA01000044.1 GCA_011191975.1 Dehalococcoidia bacterium | reverse complement strand
TTGGCAGCACGAAGCGCTGTCTCGGGATCGATGCCCTCCCATCGCGCGATATTCACCAAAGTGAATAACAGATCGCCAAACTCGTCTTCTTTTTCTTCGCGGTCCGCGGAGTCTTTAATCTCCCTGATTTCTTCCACTACCTTATCGATGACGCCTTCCATATCACGCCATTCAAATCCGACGTTAACCGCTCTTTGTGAAATCTCATAAGCATAACTCAGGGCAGGCATATGCTTCGGGATGCTTTCCAGGATCGACTTTTCTTCGCCCCGTTCCTTCTGTTTGAGGGCTTGCCAGTTGTGAGAAACTTCTTCGGCACTGCTGACCTCTGTCGTACCGAACACATGCGGATGCCGGTAGATCAACTTCTCATTCAGGCCCTTTATCACGTCGCCGATATCGAACTCTCCGGCTTCAGCAGCTATCCGGGCATGCAGCATTATCTGGAGAAGAATATCCCCCAGTTCTCCCCTCAGCTTCTCGATATCTCCCTCGTCAAGCGCTTCCAGGGCTTCATAACACTCCTCGAGAAGGTATTCCCTCAGCGACGAGTGGGTCTGCTTCCTGTCCCAGGGGCAGCCTTCAGGCGCACGTAACCGCGCGATTATCTCAACCAGCGTTTCAAAACGGTCAAGGTTTTCGTGTTCAGACAATAGTATCTCCTCAGCAATGATTATACAGGCCATGGTAAGATGAGGCAATTAATACCGCCTGGACTGGCTATAATGTTGTTATTATCCGGTTGAAAAACGCCCTGCCTACCGGATCCAGTCCGTCTTCCCCTTCTATGTTGAGCCAGCGCAGACATGCGACGCATACGTAATAGAGGTACATCTTGCGTAATCCATGAAGACAGGGCAAGGCCGTTTCCATGGCAGTTAGTGATCCGAAATACAACTCCAGGAACCGGTTAACATCGTTCTCACTCCAGCGAACATAGGTGAGAAAGGAGGCTATGTCTGTCAAAGGCGAGCTGATCCGCGCACCTTCCCAATCAGTAAATACCGGCTTACCGTCGGGTGTAAACATGAAATTACCGCCATGGAGGTCACCGTGGGTTAATACCGCCGGGAATTGCCCCAGAGAACTTCTCACTTCAGGGACATACGCGCTGTAGACCTGGTGATATTTCCGGACTATGTCCAGTTGAGGTCTGTATCTTTCGGGTATTATTATCCAGTAATCGTCACCATTCAGAACCAGATCGAACATTTCGATCAGGCGGTTGCATACTGTCCCACTGACATCAGGGCGATCATCCGGAATATCCTCTATTTCAGGATATTCAACCTCATGCAGCAGGCGGAGGGCGCGGGCTATTTTGGGAATCATTCTTTCTGTCTTTGTCTCACCCGGAGTCGTGAACTCTAAGTATTCCATCATGAAACCACCGATATCGCCCAGCCATTCGCCAACTTCCGGCACATACGGCTTGAGCGGGGTGGAGTTCAGATACTTCAATACGCGGTATTCTTTCTTCGATGAATCGATATCTTCCTCATCACGAACCAGTTTCAAAGCATACCTGGTATTACCTTTCTCGATAATAAGAACGTCTGAATGTTTCCCGAATTCAATGGCTTGTACCGGGTGCCAGTTATTCCTCTCGAGGAAACTCGATACTTCTTTTCGGGAGATGATACCTTCTATGGACATATCCGTGTTCTATCTCACGAACCGGTTGGAAGCATGGCTCCGATAAACTCTCTCTGCCCCTGGATAAAATCTTTCGTCAGCATAGATTTCTTGCCTTCAAGCTGGACTTCGGAAACAGCCAGAACTCCATCACCAGTGCCTATGCCCAGCAGGTGTTTATCCGATAGCGTAATTACCCTACCCGGATATATATTTTCTTCAACACCTACCGGTTTAGCGTTCAGGATTTTCAACTGTTTACCGTTCCACCTGGTGTAACAGCCCGGCCAGGGATTCAAGGCGCGTACCCGTCGCCAGATATCGACTACGGGCATATTCCAGTCGATTTCTCCGTCTTGTTTACTCATCTGGCCGAAATAATTCGACAAAGAGTGATCCTGCTGTCTTGGAATCACTTCATTTTTCACCAGGCGGGGCATTACATCCAGTACCATTTGCGCCGACAACAAAGAAAGCTTTCCCGTCAGTATTTCTGTGGTATCATAATCGGTTACGGGAACCTGTACCTGCCCCAGGATATCACCTGAATCGACTTTTAAAGCGACTTTCATTAACGTGGTACCCGTGAATTCATCTCCTGAAATGATTGCGGAGACAACCGGCGCGGCGCCGCGGTGTCGAGGGAGTAAGGAAGGATGAATAGCTAGGCAGTCATGCGATGGAATATCGATTACGGTCTGGGGCAAAATCTGCCCGTAAGAGTATATCAGGATATAATCCGGATTATAAGCTGACAGCCGGTCTACCGTCGTTTTTTCTTTGAAACTGTCCGGCTGTTCCACGGGGAGACGGTACTCTATTGCCTTCCTTTTAACCGGAGAGGCAACGACGGATCTTCCCCTGCCGGATTCCCTATCCGGCTGGGTGTAAACAGCCGCTACATCATATCCGTTAAGCAGTAGATATTCCAGCGTTGGAACAGCGAACCATGGAGTGCCCATAAAAACAATTTTCAATTCCGTCCTCCGCCTGTCATTGTAGCACTGAAAATTTTTAATAACAATAAATTTAAGTTACGGCTATCCGTTGGAAAAACCTTAAAAAAAGAAGTCTGACAGACTTTCAAAGGGCTGGTAAGAACCAGAAATCGCCACCAACAACCATTAAAACGGTTGCCATCCAAAGACCTTATTTTGGTATGATGATTACTGTTTCCGCAACTGATAAAACCTTATTCGTATAGCCTTTTTTACTTACCCCTCCCGCCAGGGAGATATACTATTAACCGGCTCTTGTGGCTGAGAGTGAGGGAGACGAACTTGACAGAATCCGGATCCGCGCAGCAGGTATGGGAAGCTGCATTAGGTGAACTTCAAGTACATGTAAACAAACCAAACTACCGCACCTGGTTATCGAAAACGCACGGCATCGGGTATGAAAAGGACAGATTCGTCGTCGGTGTACCTAACACGTTTGTCTCGGAATACCTGGAACGGAACCAGCGCTCCCTCATTGAGAAAGTCCTGAGAGGTATTACCAGGAATGAAGTCCAGGTACACTTTCGAGTAGACGGCAACCATGTACACCCTCAAACGATTTCTAAATCTCGAAGCAAAGCCGTCACTGCCCAGCAGGCAAGTCTGCCGCTGTTTAATCCAAGGTACACCTTTGATACATTTATTACGGGTACCAGTAACCAGTTGGCATTTACTGCCGCATTGACAGTAGCTCAAAACCCCGGGACCAGTTATAATCCCCTGTTTATCTACGGAGGATCCGGTCTTGGTAAAACCCACCTTCTTCACGCCATTGGACATAAAGCACTTGAAAATAACCTGAAGGTTCTCTATGTCCGGGCAGAAGAGTACACCAACCAGCTTATGCGAGCTCTAAAAGAGAAAAAGACCGAGGAATTCAGAAACCGTTACCGGAGTGTCGATATGCTACTCCTCGATGACGTACAATTCTTCAGCGGCAAAAGCCAGACCGAAGAAAATTTCTTTCATACTTTCGATGAATTGCATTCGGCCGATCACCAGATAGCGATTACCTGTGACCAGCCTCCCAGGTTACTGCCATCACTGCAGAAAAGACTCCTGTCCCGCTTCGAAGGCGGCTTGGTAACGGATATCCAGGAACCGGACTTTGATACCCGTCTGGCTATTCTGCGCGTCAAAGCATCTCAGAAAGACCTGGAATTATCAACAGAGGTTCTGGAGACGATAGCTCTCCAAATCAAGCAGAGTATCCGGGCTCTCGAGGGTTCTTTGAACCGGGTTATCGCTTATGCCAAGCTGATACGGCAAATTATTACCCCGGAACTGGCCGTCCAGGCTTTAAAAGATATCACCAGTAATACACTTCCTTCAACTCCGGCTACATCCCAGCTGATAATAGAAGCCGTGGTCGACGGTTTTCAACTCACTCCTTCCGATCTCAAAGGCCGTAAAAGAGACGAGATGACAGCACTTGCCAGGCAGGTAGCAATGTACCTCATTCGTCAGGAAACCGACTGTTCTCTTTCAGAAATTGGTAAGGAAATCGGCGGAAGAACACCTGCAACGGTAAGTCATGCTTATCAAAAAATAGCCAACGATATTAATAATGATCCATCACTTAAGCGAAAAGTGTTTGATATCCAGCAGGCAATCCACGCAGCGACCAGAACTCAAGCTTAAACACCAGATTTAATTATTTTCACATTTCCTTAATATTTTTAATAACACCTTCAGGTGTTTGATAACATCTTTTCCGTCCATTCGTAACATCAGTTAATTTGACTTAACACATGCTGAATTTTATACTCGCTGATTTCGTGCTACTATTATTAATAATAATTATTAATTAATACTACAGAAACATATTACTTAAAGGGATAGTAATAATTGTACGACAGGATTGAGATAGAGGTTAAGGCCGGTGATGGTGGGGATGGTGTGGTTGGTTTTCGCCGTGAAAAGTATGTTCCTTTTGGTGGTCCCGATGGTGGTGACGGCGGAGATGGAGGAGATGTGGTGATAAAAGCGGATCCCGGCATAACCGACCTGAAAGCTTTCAGGCCAAACAAGCTGTATAAGGCGGAAAAAGGTGAGAACGGTAAGGGTCAGAAGAAACATGGTAAAAGTGGTAAAGACCTGGTATTACTAGTGCCGGTTGGAACGATAGCACTTGGGATAAGTGGTACTGCAGAAGAGCTCTTAATAGCCGATTGCGAAGAACCGGGTCAGCAGGAAATAGTAGCATTGGGTGGAAGGGGTGGACAGGGAAATACCCACTTTGCCACGTCTACAAACCAGGCTCCTCGGATAGCCCAGAAGGGAGAAAAAGGAGAAGAGCGTACTCTGGTGCTGGAAATGCGGTTGATAGCAGATGCAGGGATTATCGGCTTCCCCAATGCCGGTAAATCAACCCTGCTGTCCAGGGTATCCGCAGCCCACCCGAAAATTGCCAGTTATCCCTTTACTACACTGGAGCCGATTCTTGGCGTGGTAGAAGGAGATCCGGAAGAATTTATTATAGCTGAAATACCCGGTTTGATAGAAGGCGCCCACCTGGGCAAAGGTCTCGGTCACGATTTCCT
>DUFA01000043.1 GCA_011191975.1 Dehalococcoidia bacterium | reverse complement strand
TGCCAGGACGGCTGCCCGAGTTGTATCCAGTCGCCCAAGTGCGGCAACAACAACAAACCCCTCGATAAAAAGACTGCTCTTGTCCTGTTAAAAGGGCTGCTTTCCTGAAAATAATACTCTATCCGCCACCCATTCAACGTGCTATAATCTCCCTGCATTTCTATGAATACAGGAGGTAGATATGAACGTAATATGGATAGTTTCAGATACGGTACGGCGCAAGGACATCGGTGTATACGGGAATGATAAGGTACGGACTCCGGCTATCGATGCCCTGGCTGCGAAATCGGTGCGTTTCGACCGTTACTACGGCGCTTCTTTCCCGACCATGCCTACCCGTGCCGATTACATGACCGGCAAATGGACTCTTTCTTTCATGCAGTGGGTTCCGATACCTCCCGGGCATGTCCTGCTTGCCGAACTGCTACGCGACAACGCAGACGTGCATACCGTCGGCATTGTCGATACTCCGTTCTTTATCCGCGACGGTATGAATTACGACCGGGGCTTCACTACCTTCGTCGAAATTCCCGATCATTACTTCGTCGCCAAGGGGGGTTATAATCCTCCCCACAGCCCCTACCGGAAAACTCTCGAACGACGACCGAAAGAGCCGCTGGATGCCGAATGTTTCGCCCCGAAGACCTTTACCAAGGCAATGGAGTGGCTGACTCTTAATTACAAAGAGGACTTTTTCCTCTATATCGATACCTGGGATCCGCATGAGCCGTGGAATGCCCCGCTTTACTATACCGAACCGTACTGGCCTGGATACGACGGCGAACAGATTATGCCCTTCTACAAAAACTGGAAGGAGCAGCCCGGATTTACCGAGGAAATGCTGAAAAAAGCCCACGCCGCCTACCTTGGTGAGATAAGCATGGTGGATGCCTGGATTGGCAACCTGCTGCGGCAGGTGGAGTACATGGGTCTGATGGAGAATACCGCGATAATCTTTACGACCGACCACGGTTTTTACTTCGGCGAGCATGATATTTTCGGGAAAATGGTCTTCGACAACACACAAAATCTGCCGGAAGAAGTAACCCGTCATCCCGGAGCCTGGGCGCGTTCGCCTCTCTATGAAGAAATAGCTGCCATTCCACTGACCATCTATGTGCCGGGTGTCAAACCTGGAGTGTACGACGGCCTGGCCTCGGCGGTTGATATGATGCCCACCATCCTCGACCTTTTCGGTCAGGAGATACCCTCATATGTGGAAGGAAAATCTTTAGTTCCCGCGGTCAAAGATACAAAGACACCGGGACGCGAGGTTGTCTTCACCGCCTGTCCGTTTATCAACGCGGGAGATACCGACCAGCTTGTCGACCACTTATTGCGCAGATGCGTAGTTCCGTCAATGACAACCGTTACCACCGACGAGTGGTCATTCCTTCACGATTGCGCGCCGGGTGGTTCGGAGTTATACAACCTGAAATCCGATCCCGACCAGTTGAATAATGTTATAGGTCAGCATCCTGATATCGCTCGTGACATGCACAAATACATGGTCGGCTTTATGCGTGAGACAAACGTGCCGCAAAGACTACAGGAACCGCGACTTGAGCTAAAATTGTAATAGAAGAAAAATAGGTGGCTGGAAAATACCAGCCACCTATTGCCTTAACCAGATCAAAGCTGATCAACTATCCTGGGTTTATATCCTTGATAAAATTCCTCAGTAAATATTTCATTTCATCCGGTCGGAACAGCCAGATAAAATGTTCGGCGTCAATAGTCTCATAGACAGCATTGGGCATCAGGCTGGCGATCTGTTCTCCCGGCCAGCCGGGTCTGATATCAGCCGTTCCGTGAATAAATAGTGCCGGAATCTCCAGTTCGGAAATTCTCTTCAGCAGATCAGGCTTCTTGATATATTCATGCCAGGATTCATTCCCCAGCCGGTTAACCTCATCATTGCCTGATTGAGCTTCGGGCGGGGACGTTTCACCTCGTTCCGTCCGGTTCATGTGATATTCCAGACTCCACTCCCTGTCGTTCTGGATACCGTTACCGGCGATATAAAGCAGACCGAGTACGTTATCCGGATATTCAAGAGCATAAGCCAGGGCAAGATTAGCACCCCAGGAGTGACCACCCATGATCCATTTATCTATATCATAGTGTTTTCGAATACTTTCAAGGTCGTACAGGCAAGTTTCCAGATCATAAGGAAGAGTATGATCAGATCTTCCGCATCCCCGCTGCTCGAACCTGATAACCTGCGCCAGGTCATCGATCATCCCGGCTACCGGACCCAGATAGTCAGCACACCCCGGTCCGCCATTGCATAGTATTAAGGGAATACCAATGCCCTGTATGGCAGTCCATATCCTGACATCACCTCTGGTTATAAATTCTTCTCTTTCCTCAAACATATGCCAATCAGCATATCAGCAGAGTTATATGTTGTCAAATCACTATTTCAGAAAACAAGCATCGGGAGTCACTTATCTGTAGAGTTCAGTGTAATAGATACCTGTACTACAGAATACCTTCAGCTGCAGTCACATTCCCATCACGGGTAAACTCCACCAGTATCCGCTGTCCCTCGTTCATACCGGCAAGCGCGTGCTCAAGGTCGCCTGCAGTTGATATACTCTGCCTGTTGACCCGTGTAATAACATCGCCCTCTTTCAAGCCTATTCTTTGTGCGACTGAGCCTTGCCGGGTACCGCCCACGTAAGCGCCGGAGGTTAGACCTTTACCTTGTTTAGCCATAATCTTGCCTGCGTCGGCAATAGAAGCTCCGAAAGATGCTCGTTTCGTTTTAGGTCTGCTGGACACAAGCTGCTCGAGTCGCTGTCGGTCGAATCCGACCACTATCTCTCCATTAAAGACCGTCACTGGTACTCCCATCTGTCCGGTGTTATTCACCAGTTCACGGGCATACGCCTGGTTCCGGGAAACATCCCGCTCTTCGTAATCTACTCCTCTTTGTGAAAGAAACTGTTTCACCATATCGCAATAGGGTCAGGTTGGGCTTGAATAAACGATAACACTCATTCTCTTTCCTTCTTTTTTATGACTTAATTCTATACTCACTATTATACAAAAAGAGATTCGGGTTATCTGTGATAAATGTCCAGAAATTGATAGTTTTTTAGGTAGTAGGCTATCATTTATCTGCTTTACACGTTATCATTGTTAATACGTGAATATACCGACATTAATGGTATAATCTCTCTAAAGGACGTGGACTGCGATAGTTATTTGGTATTTTTATATGCAATATAATACCGGATTACTCTCGAGTGCTAACCTTTTATGGAGTTGAATTCGTTTAGACTATAAAGCCTTTCATGCAAATGCTATGGAAAGGAGTGGAAAAATGGGCAATAAAATTTGGCTGTATTCCGGTTTGCTCGTACTTGTACTGGCATTAGTCGGAGTAGGTATATGGTTTGTCCTTAAACCGGTTGATGAGATAAAAATACCTGAATCTGATCCATGGTTGGTTATGGATATCAGTTACCTGGAAGAAGGAACTCAGAGTCAGCTTTCTATATACGACGATGGTACTATCATTCAATGGGAAGATAC
>DUFA01000042.1 GCA_011191975.1 Dehalococcoidia bacterium | reverse complement strand
GTTAGTGTATTAAGTCTTTGCCGTGATTGTTCGCGGCATAC
Organism: Dehalococcoidia bacterium; assembly: GCA_011191975.1. Taxonomy (GTDB): domain Bacteria; phylum Chloroflexota; class Dehalococcoidia; order Dehalococcoidales; family UBA2162; genus MGML01. Next base: position 6,363 of record DUFA01000042.1, on the reverse strand, counting down.
CAGGTATAAATCATTACTGGTAATAACCCCATTCTCAGGATCTCGCCACAATGCCACGCTGCGAGCCGAGGATAACGCATCGGCGATTTGGACTGCATTAAGACGGAATTTATTGGCAAGGTCATCGAAATCAACATCGTCTGCTATTGATATATTATCCTGACACTGTCTTTCCCAGAGTTGTTTACGTGCAGCATAATCGGGTAAAGAAAAGTCTATTGTAACCAGTAATTTATTACGGGGATAACGTAACAGCTCAAGGTTATTTTCACTACTTAAAAAACATTGATGAGGGTAATTCTCAAGCTCGGATAAGAGTGCATCGCAGCCTGAGTTGTTTGCATCTACATATTCATTGTTAATGAGTAGATCACTTCTGTCCAGATAAATAGCAGCACTCTGTAATAGTCCTTCCCTGAAGATAAGGCGAATCGCGTGGTCTCTTGATATATCATCAGCTAACATGCGCTTTATATCTATATAGAGTAAGGGTATTCTTGATTCGTTGCAGATTGCTTCAGCGGTTGTACGTTTTCCCACACCGTGCTGTCCTTGAAAGTGATAAGCAGGATTTGTTTCTTTATTATGGCTGATAAATTTAAACAACCGCTCCCTGAGGTACTGGGGAATAATCAGGTCCGGTAATTTAGCAGTCGGTTGATATAAATTTGTAAAAGACCTTAAACGATGGTCGATCCTGTTTCTTTCAATGAGATAGTCGGCAATACGCTCGTCAATCTGAACGAATTTCGATCCTAACGTGGGGGAATTATGAACAGGATTATTATACATGTGAATGAGATTATTGCTTATCAGGTGTGCATCCTGGTTAAAAGCCTTTTTTGCTTCTAGCTTATCCTCTAGATGTACACACAATAGTCTAGTGATCATATTTACCGTGAGTGATTTCTTGGTTATATCATCATTTAGATATGCATAGTACCTTTCAAAACGCGGGTCTATCTCCGGCAATAGGCACATCAGGACAATGTCGATATCAAAAGCAGATAAATTGAATAATCGTTGCAGCTCGCATAAAGGAAGGAATATGCCGGCGTCTTGACTCTCCTGTTTCTTTTGAATAATGTCTGATTCAAGTTTACGGAGAGATTGATTAACCACATCAATATTCGAGTTATTGGTTGAACGGTCGAATACTACGGAAAATATCGATTCTGTGTCAGTTGTCAGTGAATGAATTCTATTATAGCTATCACTACTGGTCTGATTATTATCCAGGCCAGTCCTCTTCGCTCCCGCCAGTAGTATTAATTCGATTCTTTTTAACTCAGCGAAAAGATGGTCGAGGCCATTATTAAAGCCATTATGTATCGATGTCTCTATCGTATTGTTGCGATTCATCTTAAATCACATTTTTTTGATTAATTTCACAAGTGACACATATCAGCTAATAACACAATCACTCGTCTCTCTCCTTTCAAGAAACTTACATTGTGTTATAACTTTTCATGCTTGAGAAAAATCTCAAAACCACCGTGATAATAATAATGGACAGCGGTGTATGCGTGGTTAATTTTGGGTTAATTTCTGGTTTTTCACAGAAAATCCGACAGAAAAGGTAGAATATAGGCAATGGAGCAACAATAAATGATAAAAAGGCTGGTTGGTATAGGCACCGGAAACTATGGCTATATAGATTCGTTATTCAATAGTTTCTGGTATAAGCGAGTGGTTTCGTGGTCAGGTTCTGTATCGAGTTCTGCACTGATTGCTTTTCGGCAGATGTTATACCATTTCAAAGCACGATTACGTAATCCAGATCTGCTATAACAACGGATAATACGTTGATACGCATCTTCTCTGCAAGGGTCTTTATCCAGAACCTTTAAACAATATATTACGCAATTTTCATAATCAGCACTGCATAAATAATAATCAGCGAGTTTGCCTAATATATTGAGGTAAATATCCTGCAATGCCTCGCGACGTAGTAATGTCCATTCTTCATACGGGTCGTCCGCCAGATAGTCACTTTTATATAGTTCCTCAGCCATTTTAAACTCCCGTATTGCTTCATCCTGTTTCTCTTCAATCTGGAAATGCCGGCCTTTTTCCCAGTGGAGTTCAAACTGTTCTACGTCAAGCCATAATAGTATTTCGGGATTTATCTGATAAGTTCCCTGATTAAAAACAATGTACGGAAAGCTCTGCTCCATATTGAAGAGATTGCTGAATGTCTGCCGGAGACAATGCATTGCTGCTTTTAAATTATTACTGGATATTTTGGGATCGCAGTCAGGCCATAAAGCCTCCATGAGCACTTCCTTTGATACTGACTTCCGTGGCCTGGTCATTAAATACTGGAAAAGGGATTTGGCTTTGATACTTTCCCAGCGTTCTACCCTGATTCCGTCGGAGCTAACATGAAATCCGTCCAAACAACGTATTTCGAGTCGTATTAATCTAGGTAATGTATTGTCTTGCTTGAACACGCCTAGAATTGCCGTGCCTAATTGATTGCCCATGGTCTTGGATTGATAAGATAACAAACATAGGCAGGAATTATTCATGGAAGCTATTCTGGCATTTTGAATCCTTTGGCTGACAAGGGTCTCTCTTTCAGCTAATGAACGACCTAGACTTTCAAGTTGCTTCCTGGTACCTTGATAGTCCTTTTCTACAAGTTCCAGCAGCTTTATCGTATCATGGATTTGACTGGAATCATCATAATTGTTTGGTCTATCCCAGGCAAGACTGTCAGCTTCTCTATTCACTGCTTGTTCCTTTTACTACAGGACAGGAAAAGGACAAATTGTGTTGGATAATTAGCACAGATTGCTTATGATCAGTATACTTATAAAAATATAAAAATTTGAAGACAGATCATTTTCGACTGGACATAACAGAGAGTTAACATTGCGCGGTAAGGAAATCATAACAAGATTACCCTGTAACTGTCAAATTAGTTTATGCTTGGTGTAACAGATAATGCGTCGATTATCTCTTCTATCAACGTGTATAGAACAAAGGATATCTCAGAGATACGGTATTTCTAAGTGTAATTATATCTTAAAACATAGTAACTAGCGCCATTTAGTATTTAATTGACTTACCGAGAAAATAGATAAGTTCATTAAGATTGGGTAAATGCAATCTAATTCAAAGTGCGCGGATAATTGTCATGTATAGTTGATAAAACCGTACTATAATGGTTATTTTCTTATTATCACAGCAGGTGATAGTAACTAGCGTGCCAACAAGTGAGAATACAAACACAAGTTAAACGATATAGAGTGTAAAAAAGGGAGATAGTATTTAATAGTTGCTTATCTTAAGCCCGAACTGATATGTTTTCACAAAGGAGTGATATATCTAGAGCAATCATACAGATTGCATTCAAATAACCTAGCGATGTCTACTTGGTCGTGCGTATAGATTTTTTATACCGTTTTCATAATTTACATCAATGGAATGTAGTTATAAGTAGTGATCTAGGCTTAAGCGGTTCACGAATTAAGAGAAAATTACTCATCAAAAAAGTAAAATATGCAACACATACAGGATATTGACATCGTCCAAACCGAGATGATATCGTTCGTATTACTAACAGCATAAAGGAGGTAAATGTGGTACAAGCATATTGTGTAAAATGTAGGTCTAAGAAGGAGATGAAAGATTCGAAGGCTATAACTATGAAAAATGGAAAGCCAGCAACTCAAGGAACATGCCCAAGCTGTGGTACTAAGATGTTCAGGATAGGGAAAGCCTAATATCGCTATTCATTGGAAATAGAACGCTAAGGCTGGATACATAACTTCGAAGTATCCAGCCTTATGATTTTTACACAATACAGCCATTTGTTTAGTTTAGGCGACAAAAGAATGTTTTGTTCTATCTTATGTCGATACTCTAAGTTTTTAACGTGAATGAAACAGAAAAGGTTCTACGTATCATAGAGTAACGCCCCCCATTTTGTTGCCGTTATCTTCCCTTTATCCCTGCAATTCACTTTTCGTCAGTTACTTCTTGCTTTGCTTTCTGTTAAAGCACTATAATTGTCCCTGAAGAAGCACTGGTAATAATATGTCAAACATGAAAATCGCTGTTATCTTGGGCACACGCCCCGAAATAATAAAGCTCGCGCCGGTCATCAAGATACTGGAAAGCAGGAAAGCCGATTTCTTTGTCCTTCATACCGGGCAGCACTATACCCGTCAGTTGGACCGGGCGCTGTTCGAACAATTGGAGCTTCCCCTGCCTAAGTATAACCTTGAAATCGGTTCTGGTACGCATGCCGTGGTGACAGGCAGGATGCTCATCGGCATCGAAGAAGTATTGCTAAGGGAGAAACCGGAAATAGTCCTTGTTGAAGGAGATACCAATAGTATCCTGGCTGGGGCGTTGGCGGCGGTCAAAATCGGCATTGAGGTCGGCCATGTTGAGGCCGGGCTGCGTTCTTATGACCGAAATATGCCCGAGGAAATCAACAGGATACTTACCGACCATATTTCAACCTATCTCTTCGCGCCGACATCTAAAGCCAGAGATATTTTACTCGGTGAGGGTATTGATGACGCAAATATATACGTTACCGGTAACACTATCGTCGATGCTGTCTACAGGAATGTCGAGCTTGCCAGGAAAAAGGTTGATATTCTGAAAACCCGGGACCTGAAAACAAAGGATTACTTTCTGGTAACCCTGCACCGTCAGGAAAATGTCGATAACCGCAATCGGTTTGCCTCTATCCTCGAAGGTCTGGATAAGGTATCCTCTACTTTTGGTCTGCCTGTGTTTTATCCGGTTCATCCCCGCTCGGCAAAGATGATGACCGAATTTCAACTCGATCATGGGCAGGTCATTCTGGCCGAACCGGTGGACTTTCTCAGTTTCCTGCAGCTGGAAAACAACGCCCGGTTGATACTTACCGATTCTGGTGGTGTCCAGGAGGAAGCCTGTATCATGCAGGTACCGTGTGTTACTTTAAGGGACAACACTGAAAGACCGGAGACGGTCGAGGTTGGAGCCAATATTGTCGCCGGTAGTACTCCGGGAAAAATACTGGAATCCGCACGAATTATGCTTGATAGACTAAACAACTGGAAGAATCCGTTCGGTGATGGACATGCTGCGGAAAGGATAATTGAGATACTAGTGGAAGGATTGAGGTAATTTATTAATACATTTTATTCTTGGTAAAGCATTTACTGGTGGTGCTCTCCGCTTGTTCTGATTCATAATATAGGGGTAATTTATTATGACTAAATCCGATATTACGATAATCATTCCGGCATATAATGAAGAAGAAGGTATAGTTGACTTGTTAGAAGGTTTGAAAAAATTGCCGGACAGGTATGAAATACTGATAGTAGATGACGGTTCTACTGACAGTACCCGTGAACGTGTTGCAAGCGCCGGCATCCGGGTTATCAGCCATCCGTATAACAAGGGATATGGTGCCGCCATAAAGACCGGAATTCAAAATGCGGAAACTGATATCATCTTGTCAATGGATGCCGATGGACAACATACACCGGATGATATTGAAAAACTGGTACAGCATATTGATAACTACGATATGGTGGTCGGTGCTCGGACTAAAAACACGAAAGTCCCTCTGCTGCGAAAACTCGCGAAAATGATCCTTAACCTGACAGTAAGGTATCTCGCCGGAACGCGGATACCGGACTTGAACTCGGGATTTCGGGTCTTGAAGAGAAGCATTGCCATGGAATTCTTGCATATCCTCCCTAACGGTTTTTCGTTTACTACTACCATAACCTTGGCTTGCCTGAAATCGGGATACAACATTAAATACGTACCTGTCGATGCTATGGAAAGGGTAGGTAGCAGTAAGATAAGACCGTTTAAGGACGGGTTCAATTTTGTACTGCTGATAATTAAGACTATTGCTTTGTTCGATGCATTAAAGGTGTTTCTCCCGATTTCGGTATTATTACTTTTTCTCGGCCTTGTCGACCTGCTTTATGAATTGATTGTCTACTTTAATATATCGAGTACATCCATATTACTCATAGTATCCGGACTCTTGATCTTTTTCTTCGGTCTTCTGGCCGACCAGATAGCCAGTATCAGGCGGGAGATGAAATGAATAACCCTGGTAATGGTATACCTGCGAAGGCTGCACAGAATTATAGTGTTGAAGTTTCCGGGATATCGGCAGACAGAACACTTATCCTTTTTGTAAATCCTCCCTCACCGGACGGTTCCATTTACATACGTGACATCGACCGAAGTGGCCGCTATACCCGTGAGAACACAATTTGGCCTCAGGCAAATTTGGCTTATCTGGCGGCGGTTATGAGTGATGGGTACGAAGTGGATTTGATTGACTGTATCGCCGAAAGAATGGACTGGTCGGAGTTCGAAAATTTTGTTCGC
>DUFA01000041.1 GCA_011191975.1 Dehalococcoidia bacterium | reverse complement strand
CGTTTCAACAATCACTCCCGGGACATCCTTACTTGATGCATCTTTAGATGTATTTATTCTGTCCATCGATCATCCTCCCCGATGTACTATTTATTAATTATGAACATATTTCTGAATAGGGGAACTATATCAAAAATACTTTTCTGGGGCAAGATTGTCCTGTTATAGGATATACAGGAATATTCGTGAGTTTATGAATACTATCAGTAATTATTAGCAGTAACCTGAAAATGCCATATTTCTCAAACGCTTGCGTAGGAGAGGATTTTACTTTCCTGCAAAATGAGATTGCCGAAATAAGCATGTTCAAACACCATTTCAAATAATCAAAGGAAAGTTGTATAGAGGTTTTTGGAGAACAGAGTTTCCTGGTGGTGGTGTTGATGCTCAAGTAATTGTTTTGGCAAAAGAGCGTAAATATATAGTTATTAGTAATGACAATTCTATACATGGAGCATGTATGCTCGAAAACGTTGAATGGATAAGATACGAAGAATTTGGACGACGGTTAATAGCTGGTACTTTGATTCAATCACAGTTATTGTAACAAGATATACACAGATCTAAGGCCTTTATTATTTGGATGGACGAGATCCAACTAACTGGGAACATCATTACCGATTCCACATTCCGATGTAATGTGCGATTTAAATAATTTTTGGACGGGAAGTTGGGAGAGTCGAACTCCCCCCTGAAACAATTGTTGTGTTTTCATTATTATCTCCACACTTAGTCTTAACTTGACAAAAAGGTAATAATCGGAATATAATATTATGTAAATTATTCCAGTTTAGGTTATTACATACTTCTTTTAACCCCTTCAAAATTTGCAGTATAGGATGACCCGAACTCCACTAGGAATTTCTAAGAGAGGAGGTCATCCAATGAGCTTTCAAGACAAAACGATCCAATGTTCTGATTGCAGGGCTATATTCACTTTCAGCGCTGGCGAACAGGAGTTCTACCAGTCTAAAGGATTTACCAATGAGCCTAAGCGTTGTCCATCATGCCGTCGGGCAAACAAAGCGCAACGTTCAGGCAGTGGAACCAAAAGCTACAATTCCAGCTGGTAACTATCTGACGTAACTTCGACCGGATATTCCGGGATAAACCCAAAACTTCAGGAACAAGGCGGCAATTCGCTAATGTCGTCTTGTTCTTACCCTTTTCTTCTCGGTAGATGTAAAGATATCTCTGGGTAGACAACTCCGAGCGTGACATTGAAATATCTGAAGCGTGGCAATAGTACTTCCAGTTTGATGTTCGAATGGGAGACAGGCAGAGGAGACAAGAATGGATTTTGAACGTTACAGGCAGCCAAAGAAAACAAGGTTTTACGACGATAGCAAGGAAGAGATATATTCATTTGAAGATTTTACAGAGGAACCTGAAATCGAAGACATAGAACTGAAGGAATCAATAGAGTTAGCGGGAAATGTAGAGCTGGATATAGCTAATGACCCGGTCAAACAATATCTACACGAAATCGGTAGAGTGAACCTTCTCACTGCCCATGAAGAAAGAGACCTGGCTAAAAAGATAGAACTTGCGAAGCGTCTCGAGCAGATCAAACTGGACTACCTGCAAGAACATGGGGAATCACCCTCGCCTATAGAAATAGTATCGGTGATACCGAGAGAAATCGGACGGGCAGTTGTTATTATCCGTCTTCTTCAGGAGCAGCTTAACCTACCTGCCACTGAGAACTTTATCGTGAGTATTTCCGAGGTTAAATTGCGGGAGAGTATAAATGGTGTTCTAGACCAAGAAATGATCAGGAATATGGCCTTAAAGCTAGGTAAATCGGTAAACGAAACCGAGCATCTTGTTATAAACCTCTCTTTGAATTGCGATCTGCTACCGGACATAATCCTGAATGATATCGATCGACGTGTATCAATAGCCAATCTGGGAAGCTTGATGTCAGAGCGAGAATCTATTAACTCAATGAAAAAGCATGAAAAGCAGGTAAAAGAATTCATGGACAATATTGAGCAGGAGGCGGAAAAGGCAGGAAAGCATCTCATCGAAGCTAACCTGCGTTTGGTAGTCAGCGTGGCCAAGAAACACTTCGGCCATGGTATGACTCTGCTCGACCTCATCCAGGAAGGGAACATCGGCCTGATCAGGGCAGTCGATAAATTTGACCATCACAGGGGTTATAAATTCAGTACTTACGCCACCTGGTGGATTCGTCAGGGAATTTCCCGGGCTGTCGCTGACCAGGCTCGTACTATTCGTGTCCCCGTACATATGATTGATCACATTAGACAATTAATAAGGGTGAAACGTAATTTGTCCCAAGAGTTTGGGCGAGATCCAACTTCACGGGAAATCGGTGAAAAAATGAATCTATCGACAGAAAAGGTCGTTTCGATACTTAAAGCGGCTCAGTTCCCGGTATCTCTGGAAACACCCATTGGTGATGAAGGTGATACTTCTTTAGCCGACTTCATCGAAGACCAGAACTCAACCCCGCCAGCTGAAGTCGCCTCCAGTCAATTACTAAAAGAACAGGTTGATAAGGTATTATCCGAGCTTACCCCTCGTGAGCAGCGAGTGATCATACTGCGATTCGGCATTGATGACGGGCGAAGCAGGACTCTTGAGGAAGTGGGGCATGAATTTAACGTAACAAGAGAACGTATTCGCCAGATTGAAGCTAAAGCCATCCGTAAACTCCGTCACCCCAGCCGCAGTCGTAAACTGAGAGGTTACCTTGATAAATGACTCAACTAGTTCGATACTTACATTGTGGCTATTGAATAAGTCTCTTTATTCGTCATCATCTGCTATATCATGTGTATTTTCGGTCAAAATATAAATAGTACAAGGATATTCGCATTTCACACGTGCGTTTTGGTTTTATATTATTTTTTATTCGAGGATGTGCTAAACAATAGTTTTACCATAAACATAGGAGGATAATATGGCTACAGATCAAGAAAAACAATTACAAAAAGAGACTAAGCGAGCTGAGAAGCGCGCTGCTGAGGAGAAGAAGCAATTAGCCAGAGTCGAGGCAAGAAGAGAGGATCCAAAGGCTAGAGTACAGGATCTTTTCGATCGCCTGGAAGCAAGGAAAGCCAGGGAAATGGAAAAACGT
>DUFA01000040.1 GCA_011191975.1 Dehalococcoidia bacterium | reverse complement strand
TTGGACATACCAATCTCGTAAGTATCCGGGTAAATAAGAACGGTTTTGATGAGGGTGCTGCTCCAATCCTTGATTATGGCATTCCATTCGCCGCCGGTATACCGGGCGGGTTTCCTGACGCGGTGGAGTATGGTACCGAGTTTGTCTATCAAAAAATCTTCTTCCCCTGTGGAACATTATACTTGAAGGTGGGGGTTGAAGTCAGTAAGGAATGAGAGCAGCTAATTATCCAGTTCAGATAAGCTGAACTGCATCCCGTCAGTGGCGGCGATCACCCTGATTCCTGTTCTCTCGGTCATCTTCCGAGCTATATTCTGCGGGTCTAGTTCCCACATCTGGTGACCGAAATGGGTGATTATCGCTATTTTCGGCTTTATTGCCCGTATAATCTCCTCTGCGTCCGGTATACCGAGATGGGCAGTGGGTAAGAGTGGATTTCCTGTATCCGGTCGCGGTTCCACGAAAACGACGTTGAGTATTAATAACTCGCCTTCATAGTATCCGGGGAGTTCCTCGAAAAAGCGGGTATCGGCGATGTAGGAGAAGGTGCGGTTACCAGTTCTGAATATGATGCCGTACGTTTCCGGCTGGTGAATATGCCGAATCGGCGTAGAGAAAGAAACGTTGTCGATTGAATAAGTGCCACCCTCGTCGAGGATAATGACTTCATCCAGGTAATTTTTCAGAAACGTGTATATCACCGGTTCTTTCCCAAGCGCGTCTGACGGCGCGAACAACATGCCGTGCTGGTTATGTCCGCCCCTTGTCATCGCCTCCACCATGATATTGGTATCTGCCGAGTGGTCGAGGTGTCGATGCGACAGTATGATAGCACTGAGATTCTGAGCGTCCAGTTTCCGATCTGTCGCGCGTACAATGCATCCTGGTCCGGGATCGACCAGCAACTGGGTACCACCCAGGTTCATCCATATACCTCCGGAAGCCAGACGCTGGCTGGTTATCATAAACCTTCCGGCACCGGTACCGAGGAACGTTATCGTATCATTCGGAGGATTCATTTCATTCATAACCTCTGTAAATATAGATGATGAACGGGTATTTTTCAATACAGTTTTCTTTATATAGGAAGCATGACAGAACGAAAGTGAATATGTGACAAATGTTATTGTCATTCGCATAACCCAGGTGTATCATAATTGAATTCTTATCGTGGGAGGATAATATGGGTAAACAGATAGACGTTGCTGCTGAAAACGATCTGGCCGAGGGAACGATGAAGGCGGTATCAGTTGAAGGACACGAAGTGCTGCTGGCCAAGATTCGGGATGGTTTCTACGCCACCAGCAACGTTTGTCCTCATTTAAAAGGCAGGCTTTCCGAGGGAGAGCTTGAGGCGAATATTGTTACCTGTCCGCGTCACGGCTCGCAGTTCGATGTCAGGACTGGAGAGAATATCAGGTGGCTGAAAGGAAAAGGAGTTGTGTCCGGAATAGCGAAATTACTTAAGCCACCACACTCAATCGAGAGTTACAGGGTCGAAGTAAGGGACGGCAGGATTCTTATAGAAGTTGGTTAGAAATTTTATAACACCAAATAGTCAGAAACCTGAATTGGAGGGTATTCGATGATATTTCATCGTATAAAGTCTGAAGGAATAGCACATAATTCTTATCTTATCGGTTCGGGCAGAGAAGCCGCGGTGATCGATCCTCGCCGGGACTGCGAGGTATATCTTGACCTTGCCAGGCAACATGGCGTGAGTATCCGGTGGATATTTGAGACGCATCGCAACGAAGACTACGCCATTGGCTCTTTAGAACTCAGGCAACGTACAGGAGCTGAAATCTACCACGGGCCGGGACTTCATTGGAAGTACGGCAGCACAGTGGAAGATGGTAAGGGATTCGGAATCGGGAGTTTACACCTGAAAGCTCTTCACACGTCCGGTCATACCGATGAGAGTATGTCATATACCGTAACTGATGATCCTTCTTCATTAACTCCTCTCATGGTTTTTACCGGAGATGCGTTGTTCGTCAATGATGTCGGGCGAAGCGATGTGTACGGTGACAAAGAAGCTGCAAGGATGGCGGGGTGCCTGTATGACAGTATATTCGGCAAGCTTCTTCATCTTGGCGACGGCGTCATCATCTGCCCGGCTCACGGAGCCGGAAGCGTCTGCGGGAAGAGTATCGCAAACAGGGATGAAAGCACTATCGGGATAGAGAAGAGTCGAAATCCTTGGTTGCAGATTAAGAGTAGAGAAGAGTTCATTAAGATAAAGACAGCCGAGAGACTCGAACGACCGCACTATTTCCGCCAGATGGAAAAGTACAACCTTGAAGGTCCTCCCTTACTGGGTAACCTTCCTTCGCCAGAACCACTTACGCCCGAACGGTTCAGGGAAAAGATGGAAAGTGGTGCTGTAGTGGTAGATACCAGTTTTCCATCTGCATTCGGAGGAGCCCATATTAAGGGTGCTTACAGCATCTGGCTTGATGGACTTCCGGTTTTCGGCGGGTGGGTTTTGCCCTATGATAAACCGATACTGCTAGTACCGGAGAGTAACCGAGACGTAGATTACGCGGTCAGATATTTGGTGAGAGTGGGATATGATCGGCTCGAAGGTTACCTGTATGGCGGTACCGAAGAATGGTATAACAGCGGTTATCCCGTTGAACAGCTTATGTTAATGACGGTTAATGAACTCAATGGAAGGCTGTCGAATGATAATGATATTGTCGTTCTCGATGTGCGGGAAGAAGATGAATGGGACGAAGGTCATGTTGAAGGGGCAATGCGTATATATATAGGGCACCTTGAGGATAAGCTGGATGAAATTCCTCATGGCAAGGAGATAGCTGTGATGTGTACTGTCGGTCACCGGGGAAGTCTTGCCGCCAGTATCCTGCTTAGAGAAGGTTTTCATGGAGTATATAACGTTCTGGGCGGTTTTGAAGCCTGGAACAATGCCGGTTATCCGATTACGAAAATATAAAATACAGGGAGGTGAAATTACCCTTTGACTCATTATCAACCCTCGTCTACAATAGCGGAAGGATTCAGGCAAGGAGGGAAGTATGGAACATATATGGGCGCCGTGGAGAATGACTTATATTGAGAGAGAAAAATCAGGTGGTTGCATCCTGTGTGAGAATCCAGCAAGGAACGATGATGAAAAATACTTTATCCTGTATCGCGGCGATAAAAACTACGTTATGCTGAACCTGTATCCATATAATCCCTATCACCTGATGGTGGCGCCATACCGGCACACCTCCACACTGGAGGATCTCTCAGATGAAGAGCGAAATGAACACTTTGATATTGTCAGCCGGTGCGTCGCTGTATTAAAAAAAGAGCTAAACCCATCGGGATTCAACGTGGGTATAAATATGGGAGCCGTGGCAGGGGCAGGAATAGAAGACCATATACACTCACATATCATCCCACGATGGCAAGGCGATACAAATTTTGTAACCGTCGTATCAGATATTAGAGTGGTTCCCGAAGCCCTGGCCGATTCTTATAACAAACTTAAGGGTAAATTCTAGAGAACTACCCTATCAACGAGATTACTTACCATTCAGGATGATTGATTAATTTACTTGCCAATTCCCTTTTTTTATCATCGGAGAGGAAGGATGTCCTAACTGCGTTGAACAGCATGGTGCGTATCTCATCCCGGATAAAACCAAGTTCTTTGGCCAGGATTTCATACTCTTCAGCCAGCGAGTTACCGAACATCTTGGGGTCGTCGGTATTAATACTGACGGGGACATTCCGGTCGTAATAGTACCGTACCGGGTGCTTTTTGATCGATTCGACCACTCCGGTCTTCACGTTGGAAATCGGACATATTTCAAGTGGGATGCCATGTTCGGCAAGGTAATCGACAAGCTTTTCGTCTTCAATGGAGCGGGTTCCGTGTCCGATGCGATCGACCTTCAGGTTGTTGATGGCCGACCAGATACTTTCCGGTCCGGCGGCTTCGCCGGCGTGTGCCGTAGTATGAAGACCAGCCTGACGGGCTTTTTCGTATATATCGGTAAAAAGATGAGGGGGATATGACTTTTCGTTACCTCCCAGCCCGATACCTATCACGCCGAATTCCTTCGACTCGATAATACCAGGCAGTATTTCAACCGCGTTTTCGGGTCCGTTATCACGCACGAGGTCGATTATCAGGTTTATTTCGATTTCAGTAATTCTCGACAGTCCTGTCCTGACCGCTTCAGCCAGCCCTTGAATAGTCAGGTCTTCGTTGCGAAAGCGGGATGATGAGAAAAATACCTCGGCGTAGAGTATATTCTGACTTGCAAGATCACAGGCGACTGCTTCGGACAGGAAGGTAAAATCTTCATATTCTCTCAGGAACTGATTTTTCCATACCCACGTTTCCAGGAAATGCATGAAATCCCGGTACTTGAATTTCTCCTCGAGGGTGCTTATATCGGGTACTGACGTATCACCGCCGTATTTCTGTATCAGTTCCCAGAGTGTCTCATGAGGAATAGCGCCGGTGAGGTGAAGATGAAGCTCAACCTTGGGGACTCTTTCATACCATGATTTCTTTCTATCTATTCTCATAGAGGTATTATATGGTATGAATGAGAGTAAAATGTAATTGAGTTTGGGGTAAAGAATGAAAGTAGTGTAGGGTGGGTGAGTCCGGCGAAGTCAGAATGTTTTATCCGGTGGGTTACCTTCTCATCACCTACCCTACCTGATTAAAGAATTCACTACTACCACCCCTCACCTTCACGCCATACAACAGTAAGGGGCAAGTGCACGTCTAGTGGCGGTGTCTTTGGTAGAGAAAGTACCATGAGTGTAGAATCTTTCAAGGAGGTTATCCTGCCGTCGACTCTCCGGAAGTTAACGGGTCGCTTCCATTCTTTCCATCCGAGACGTTTGTAATAATCAGGTGAATTTGTTGTTAGTACC
>DUFA01000004.1 GCA_011191975.1 Dehalococcoidia bacterium | reverse complement strand
TCGAAACCACGACACAGCGTGCAGTTTACAAAAGCGGCGTCCTGTACCGGAGTTTTTACTCCATAGCCGAGAAGTGTTGCTTCCTGTTTACCCCCCCATCCTTTGACCAGTTCAACCAGGGCTTGCATATCGGGAAGAGGAACCGCTCCAAGGGCGTCCCCGATTGTATCCCATAATCTTGTTTTCGTATTTTCTATCGTCTCGCTGTCTATGTCTTCATAACGGGTATTAAGTATTCTGCCGGATAAAGACTCCAGGACAGCCTGCCCGTCGACATCTTGTTTCTCCATATATCCTCCTGTACTCAAATAACAAATGATCCGATAGTACTATGCTTGTACCGCAAGCTTGATTACTTCTCTTATGTTTTCCACATTTTCAAGGTTTTCGAGCATTTCAACCAGTTTCTCGGCATTCCTGATATCCACCAGGTTAGAAAACCTGACCTGGGTCATGAACTTCTCCACCAGTTGTTGCTGTGTCAGAGGGCGGTACGGTTCACCCAGTGCACGCGCCACGTATTGGGTATAGACATCGCCGTTCTTCATTCTGACTTCCAGTTCTATGCCCTCGTCTTTATCAAGATCATCCAGTTTTACCTTCTTGATCAAAGTCTGTAGTTTGGGTTCCTTGATATTTTCGGCGATAAAATTCCTGTTGTCGGAGTGCCCGAAATACAACGAACCGGCTACTGCGTAGTAGAAACTCCACAATGCGTTCATGGACGGGTATTCACCCATAATATACGGCTTGGAGTAATGTACCGCCGCCGCGGCTTTTGTCAGATGAAGGATGACTTCATCGATATCATCTATGTCCGGATGATGCCGTTCCACTATCGTGAGTGCCGCTTCTGTGGGCGCGCTTGTCGGTCTTCCGCCCGGCCACGGTTTATGTACCCGTTCGACGTAAAATTTGCGGCCGAGTTCGTCGGTGATCCGTTCCAACCTATTACAGCTTTCCAGACTCGGATAAAAACCTCCTCTTTCACTGAACAGCGGTTCTTTTCCGCCCGGCCATCCGGCAGCGGCAAGTTGCGCCGAATTAATCCCGTTTCTTGCTTCCATGCCGTTACTCATCTTTGTTCCGACGTTCTCTTCGAAACCACCTCTGGACATCTGTTCTTTGAAATAAGGATCATTGACGCCCAGCCAGCCCGGATTTGCTGCCTGCGATGAACTGCCATTCGACTGCTCTTTTCTCGGAGCAGCAGCCTCGGCAGCCCGTGGCATCATCATCCCCATTCCGCCGCCACCGCCACCTCCACCGATCAACATCGTCAGTCCGAGTGCATCTCTAAGCTGTTTCGGATTCAGACCCAGCAACCGACCTGACAGGGCGGTAGCCCCAAACGTCGTTGAACTCCCCCTGCTTGGAGGAGCCGGAGGCATATCAGGACTCGGTGCCTGTCCCGGCGGAGTCCTGTCATTAGCGATATGAAGTCGGGCAGCCAGATCATCACCAACAATAGTAGCTGTTATGAGTTCCTTGCCGCTGATACCCTTGCTTTCTCCAAGCGCCAGGGCTGCCGGTATCGTCGTCTCGCTGATGTGATTGGCAAATCGTCTGATAGGTTTGCCATCGATATATACGGTACCCGGTTTCCCGTCACCCTCTATCACCAAGGTAAGTGGTCCCCAGTCGAAAGATCGTCCGAATATTGCGTTCACCATCGCTGCGTTATGCGCCGGCACCTTGTATCCGTACCCGAGGATGCTCGCTTCTTCCTTACCTCCCCAGTTACCGACTAATTCCGCCAGTCCTTCACTTCCGTCACATTTCGCTCCGCCGATAATACAGCCGATCAAATCCAGGATACGTCTCTTTGTACCATCGACTGTATCCTGAGGTATGTTTTCGAATTTGGTCTCAAGAACGTTTTGTATAAGCGCATCGGTTACTGTGCTGCCATCTTTATACGTGGTACTCAATCGTATTCCTCCTTTGTTTTTATAATCTCTTTCAATGTTTACACACAATACTAAAATAACAGCGTCCAGTCAATGATAATGTGCTATCATATCTTTAATTAAAGGAAACTCTGATTAACATCACAAAATATCGATCAGGACATTCCTCTCCCTTGACGGGAGAGGTTAGGTGAGGGTGAAAAGTAACGATTTGCGCGTGCTTCCCTCACCCTGACCCTCTCCCGCAGTGGGGAGAGGGAACTTTTTCAGAGGTTTCTAAAGTATTACGAGAGGATATTCCCTGTTTTGAATCCTTACATCTATGATAATTCGCCGGATAAGGGTGAGATAAAACTAAAAAAAGATACGCGACACTATCTGCAATATAGAGTCAGACTTAACAATCCGCTTGATATCGTTCATCCCGAAAACGAAGTAATACTTGGCGACTATTACGTTCCGAAATCCCGAACGATTCATCCCTTGATGATTCTCGTTCACGGTATGGGAGATTACTCAAGAATTCCCTGCACCATGCTGGCGCGAAAGCTGGTCAAACAAGATATTGCCTGCTTTGTTCCTTACCTCACCATCCACTCAAAACGACTACCTAAGGCCCATAAATCCGATATGCCCTACCTCACACCGCAGCAGTGGTTTGAAGTCTATAGAGTATCGGTAGTGGATATACGGCGCATAATCGACTGGACATCAGTCAGAGATGAGATAGATCCGGAGAAGATAGTTATCACCGGCATTAGCTTCGGCGGTTTCGTTTCATCGATATCGATGGGAATTGATGAGCGGATAAAGGCCGGAGTACTGATTGTCACAGGAGGGAACGCGAACAAGATATCCTGGCTCAGCCAGAGCAATCGTTATAGGAAAAAATATCCCCGGTCAGAATCCGAACATAATTCCGTTCTTGAAAAATACAGGCAATACCTTGACGAAGTACAAAAATTTGGTTTTAACAACGTTGATGCCGAAAATATCAGCTACTATTCCGATCCTCTTACTTTTGCCGGCAAACTCCGAGAAAGACCTGTCCTCATGATAAATGCGGAAAAAGACAAATACCTGCATAAAGAAACGGTAATCGAACTCTGGGAAGCCTTGGGTAAACCCAGGATAGAGTGGATATCCTCCGGCCATGTGACTTTATGGTTACGGTATAAAACAGTTTATAAGATAGTTACTGGATTTTTAGAATCACTTTAATTAAGAGTTATTCTTCCTTAAAGGAAAGCCTGAACAGCCATATAGATATTATTTCTATCCAGATAAGAAGCACCAGGTAAAATATACGCTGTAACAGACCTGAAGCCGGTACATATGATTGAACTGCGAATATTATTGAGAATACAAGTCCTATGAACGATGCTATGATGGTAAACCATGTAAAACCGAACCATGAGGGTCTTCGATAAACACTCCCTGCAAAGGCCCACATCCCGATAAGGAATGAGATACAGGAGGTGATGATTACGGCATTATGAGCTATACCTTCAGGATTAAGCGGCACGCCTTCACCTCCCGGTATATCCTGGTAAAAGCCGGCAAGGACCATGCATAATCCGTATAGCATGAACGCCACCCATGCTATGTGAGCCCTGATACCATGTCGTAAATGGATATACAAGGCATAGGAAAAACCGATAATGAGAATACCGTAGGCAATAAATGCGACTGTCATTATTTCCGGACTGGTACTGCCCTGTTCGCTGAGTTTACTGATAGTATCGTGAATATGGCTGTATCCAGGTGTGCCGGCTGCAGCGATGAAGATAAGAGTAATCATCAACGGAGGAGCAACAATCCCGCCAAGAGTGAGAATCCGGGTCACAGTATTTCGGCGCATGGTTAATAATAGAAGTATCTTGTTCGGAGTGTCAATGAGTGGATGAAGTGTTTAAATCAGGTTATGAGATTTCAGCACCCTCTTCGGCGAGATAATGTGCTTTCCCCACCATTTATTCGTGCCGGAAAGCCCTATCGCCAGGCCCATCAGTTCGGTGAAGTAAAATACCGGCATCGCGTCGCTTGACAGCTTCTGTCTGCCGTCAACGTTCATATCGCAGAGAGGACAGGCGGCGACCATAGCATCTGCGCCAACATCTCTTGCCATCGTGACCAGGTCTTCCACCAGGTCTATAACAATGTTTCTTTTTGTCAATGCCAGACTCGCTCCGCAGCATTCAACTTTCCCAGACCAGTCACGGACATCCGCACCAAGAGCAGAAAGTAGAATGTCCATCGACTGTGGATTCTCAGGATCATCAAAGCCAACTATGTCCGGTGGTCGTACAAGAACACAGCCGTAGTAAGATACAACTTGCAGGCCGGTGAGTGGTTTCACAACCTTTTCTTTTATTGCATCAAGGCCAACATCATTCACTATTATGTCAAGTATGTGTTTTACATCGTATCGGCCCTCATACGGCATATCGATGGCATCTATCATATTGGACTTAACATCCTGGTCTTCCAGGGCAGAATGACGTGTGTGCTTGAGTCGCAAATAACAGGCTGGGCAGGCTGCGGCAATATCGAGTCCCTGCTCTTCGCCAAGAGCCAGGTTCCTGCCCACTATGGCATGATTCAAAGCCATATTGGTACTGTGCCCGGATGAAGCGCCGCAGCAGTTCCAGTCGTGCAGTTCTTCAAGCTCGATACCCAGTACTTTTGAAACCGCAAGCGTTGAAAGATCGAATTCTTTCGCTAACTGCGATTCAAGGCTGCAACCCGGATAATATGCGTACTTCAGTGTATCCATTGTTAATCCTGTTTCGTCTTTTCGTATATCCTTTTAATCTGGGCCAGTCCTTTTACTCTTCCCGGAAGGAACGACAATTTGTTTCTCAAGATCATCTTGATACCGAGCCCCAGGTCACCGAAATCAAGTGTCTTCAATACCTGGTACACGATAAGACCCAGTTCATACTGCTTGCCGAATATCTTTATCGGGTACAAGAAGTCTTTATGGAATTTCGGTATTATCTTGTTCTTGCCGGTTATCTTCTCCCGGATAGCCGTCTCTTTCAGTGTATCCATCAGTTTCGGGACGTCTATCTCGTTCGGGCACCTGGTTACGCAGGTCTCACAGGCACAGCATATCCATATCGCTTCACTGGTAAGAACCTGCTGCTTAAGACCGAGCTGTACCATTCTTACGATCTGATCGGGCTTGATATCCATGTATTTTGCTACCGGGCAGCCGAGAGTGCAGGTGAAGCACTGGTAGCACCGATCCAGCGGAAAATTACCGGCATCCTTTACCTGTTGGGTAAAATCTGTATCGACAGGCTGTACGCCTGTTTGGTCTTTAATCGTTATGCTACTCGTAGCCGACCTCCTGTAACTCATCTTCCCGGAAGGTTGATAACGGCATTTCTTCGTCCAGGCTCCTGCCGGGGACATATTCGAACACTTCCTGTACCTTGTCTCCGACCATCCTGAATATACTGAACACCGGTACCTCGTTGGGACATGCTTCCTGGCATAAGCCGCAACCGACACACGAACCTGCCATGTGATTCAGCCTAGTAAGATGAAACAGTAACGTATCGGTAGGCATTCGCAAAGCATCTTTTTTCGCCGCCCAGTCCAGATACTTGTCGGCACCGAATTCGAAAGTAGGCGAATCGAACAGGCATTCGCGGCAGTAACAGATCGGACAGGCATCGCGGCAGTTGTGACAGTTCACGCATCTGGCGAACATTGTCAGCAGCTTTTCTTCTCCGGTGATATCCTCTCTTGTTTTCCCATACAATTCTTCTTTCTTCGCAGTTCTCTCCGCAATGAGCTTTTCTATTGCTGCCTGGCGTTCTTTATCACCGCTGCTTTCCTGGAGTTCCATAGCTTCGAGGACCTGTTCACCCTGCTCGGTTTCTGCTACGACCAGTACCGCTTTATCAGTATCCATTCCGACCAGCCCAATGACGATATCGGCATTCATTGGATAGAAATATTCGCATACCTGGCAGGCTTCCCTGAGTAACTCATCTTCTTTACCGTCCTTGATGTTACCAAGTGCATTATCTGTCGGTGATTTACCCTCTTCTGCCAGGTTACTGTAATCATTTATCGAGTAGGTCCCGTAGCAGTCTATTCCTATGATAAGGAGATTATCGAGCGTAACCTGTTTCAGTTTTGCCAGTTCAATAACCGCTCTTAACTCGCATGACCGTAAAACTACCGCGATCTTCCGCTGACTCGAACCGGTCCTGGTTATGGATGAAATGATACGGGCTGAATTTACCGGCAATACCGGCGCGAGAGGATTTGCTGCATCAAGTTTTTCCGGGTTACTGACAAGTGTCTGTACCACGTTATTACCCGAAGGTAATTCAACCGGAACGAGAACCGCGTTTACCAGTTCTTTCTCAAGTAATCCTTTAAGAAATCCTTTTATCGACTCCAGCATTCCGTCTTTACTTGTATCTAAAATAGCGTTACGCACCATATCCTCCTGTCTAGACCGTCCACTGTTTATTCAGGGGATTAGGACCTTTCTTTTCCATTTCCTCAGTTATTTCTTTCATTGTCTCGGCGAACTTCCCGCCTTCAGAGGCGCTTATCCATCTTAACCAAACTCTCTCGTCGTCCAGCCCTAAAGTATTAAGTATAGTCTTAAGAGCTTTAATCCTGCGTCTCGTTTTATAATTACCGGAGACATAATGACAGTCGCCCGGGGCGCATCCGCCGACGATTACCGCATCAGCCCCGCTGAGTAATGCCCTGAGAATATAGACCGGATCGACCGACCCGCTGCACATCGTTCTTATCGCTCTCACATTTGCCGGATACTGCATTCGACTCGTACCGGCAAGGTCGGCTGCTGTCGAGGTACACCAGTTGCAGAAAAACCCTACTATAACCGGATCGTATTTATCACTCATTATATGACTCCCTGTCTATATTCCCGCGTCAATCATGGAGAATACCTGTTTATCAGTAAACTGTCTCAGTTTGGTCGCGCCACTGGGGCATACCGTAGCACAGGCGCCGCATCCCTGGCACAAGGCTTCTCGAACTACGACGATACCTTTCATGATATCTTTTATCCTTGCTCCGTAAGGACATGCTTCAATACAAAGTTCACAGCCGGTGCACCATCGTGGATTAACCTCGGCAACTATAGGCGAAGCCTGAAGTTGACCACGACCCAGTAGTGTTACCACTCTCTGGGCAGCAGCCTG
>DUFA01000039.1 GCA_011191975.1 Dehalococcoidia bacterium | reverse complement strand
GGAGGCTGGGGTAGTAGCGACGGCGTGTCCGTTTTGTTTACAGATGTTTGAGGATGCGGTGAAGGTGAAGGGGGTAGAGGAGAGATTAAAGGTGAAGGACATAGCCGAGATACTTGCTGAGAAATTAACAGGTAAATGAATGAAATTATTCTGAAATAGATATCAGGAGAGATAATACGGATAATGGAAGAGAAAGCTATCGTATTTGAGTCTGAACTATGCACCGGGTGTATGCGATGTATGACGACATGTTCGACGTATAATTTCGGGGCCACCAGTTTATCGAAGGCTTGTATTCATATTATCAGACACGAAGGTCATGCTATAACTAAGATCGAAGAGGAAGACGAGTTAATTTTTGAAGCGTTAAGCTGCCAGCAATGCGACCAACCATTCTGTATGGCTTTTTGTCCGACCAAAGCCCTGGTGCTAAACACTGAGACACATGCGATTAATCTCAATGAAGATAAATGTATTGGTTGTCGAATGTGTATCGTTGGATGTCCATTTGGCGCGATCCGTTACAATAAGGAAAAAGGTAAATCTTTCAAATGCGAATTATGCGAAGGCGATCCCCAATGCGTTAAATTCTGCCCAACCGGCGCTTTAAAATTCTTGCCTAAAGAACTGGCGAATACACCGAAGATCAACACACTTGCTAAAAAATATATTGAATTGAAACCAGTGATTTCATAGAGAAATCCTGACAAGAGGAGAGAATTATGTCTATACCTAAGGGATATGCGGGAAATATTGCCGTCATAGATTTAACGAATAATGAAGCTCAGGTGATTCCTACTGAGGAATTTTTTACCGAATATGATATCGATCCACGACTCTGGATCGGCGGCGACGGTTTTATTACAAAAATACTCTGGAAAGATATTCCCAAAGAGATCGATCCTCTTAGCCCTGAGAATGAAATCATAATTGCTACCGGACCGTGGACGGCGACTGCTGCTCCACAGGCTGGTCGTGCCATGCTTGGTTGTATCAGCCCGGAAACCGGCGGTTTCTCGTCCGGGTCTTTCGGATGGTATTTTCCTGCAACTATGAAATACGCAGGATTTGATGTCATTATCGTCAGAGGGAAAGCTGAGAAACCTGTATATATCTGTATCGATAATCAGGAAATAACTATCAGAGATGCCTCTCATATTTGGGGAAAGGAGACTGGAGAAACTGTCAAGGCAATCAGAGAGGACGTAGGTGAGAGATACGAAGGCGAGGTACGTGTAATAAGTATTTCTGTTGCCGGTGAAAATCTTGTTAAATACGCAGTTGCCTGTAGTGATGCTACCTCCTGTCCGGGACGGTCAGGAGGCGGCACGGTTATGGGTTCGAAGAATCTGAAAGCCATTGCAGTTCGCGGCACCGGAGAAATCCAGATAGACGATCCGATGGGGCTTCTGGAATCATCCTACAACGCGGTAAATAAGTTTGTCGAAGAAGAGCCTACGTTAACCTTATGGAAAGAGCACGGATGCACGACGTCTCTTTCCGTTACTGCGAACTGGCCTATGACGGGCGATGCCCTTGTAGAAAACAGGAATGCAGCAGATTTCCCTCATCTGAATAACGCGGGATGCCTTAACTGCTTTGCTCCATGCTATCACTGGCTTCAGATTAAAGACGGAGTGTATGCGGGAACCAGGCAACTTGGTGGTCATATGACATTTATAACAGTCGGTTTAAGAAATATCGGGATACAAGAACCTGATGTTTGGATATATTTCGAAAGACTGATACAGGAGTTAGGAGTTGATCCCGCATCGTTTACAATGGCATACTCCTACGCGGTCGATCTGTTCGTAAACGGTATTCTTACTAAAGAAGACACTGACGGCATAGAATTGAAACGCGGTGATCACGAACAAATATGGGATGTATCCCGCAGGACTGCGATGCGAGAAGGCAAACTTGGGAATCTACTTGCCGACGGAGTAGCCGAAATGGCGAAGAAGCTCGGTCCGGAAGCCGAAGCGATAATGCCACAAACTGTGAAAGATAAACCTTCGATTCAGAGAGACGCTAAACTCCAGGCTCTTATCTGGTCTTTCGGAGCTCTTACGAGTGCTAGGGGAGGTGACTGGCTGCGTCTTCATAACGTATGGGAACTGGCGTTTTTACCTGAAAACAGGGACACATATCCTGAGTATACCGGAATGACAAATCTTGAGTTATATGAGAGATGTCTTGAATTGCTGGATATGCCGGATGAAACCAAGAAAAAAATATTCGGCGATCCACCGAAAGTCGACCGGGATTGGGTGAGAGGACTTGAAGGAAAGGCATTGTTTGCCAAATGGTCGGAAGATTTCGTTTCACTCTTCAATACGCTGGTAACCTGTATGTTCGGAGCTGCAACACAGTTTATGATGGTGGGTTTCGGTCCGTCAACCTATGCCGAAATACTGAACAAAATTACCGGCTGGGATGTATCGTACGATGAGCTTATGCAGGTCGGCGAACGCGTCCTGAATCTCCAGAGAGCCTATAACAACCAGATAAAAGGCTGGGATGTGAAAGACGACAGGTTCGCCGGGAAGCTTGCTTATGAAGAAGGTGAAGTCGGTATATACAGGGGGAAAATTGTTCCCTGGGATGCAATATTGAAGGAATATTATGCCTTACGTGGATGGTCTCCTGAAGGAATTCCTACAAAAAAGAAACTAGCTGAATTGAGTATCGATGCTATACTCGATGTAACTAAGTAAACAGGAGGGACAAAAATGGCTGATAATAATGGTGTATTGATTGTTTGCGAGGTAAGTGACGATGCCTTTAGTTCATTATCAACAGAGTTACTAGGATGTGGAAGGAAACTGGCTGATGCATCAGGTCAGGAGTTAGCAGCAGCCCTGGTCGGCAGTAGAGTAGGTTCTTATGCTAATGAAGCTGCTGCCTGGGGAGCAGACAAGGTATACGTGGTTGAAAATATATTATTGGAGGATTACCAGGCGGAACCTTATGTAGCAGCTCTCGAGAAAATCATTGTCGAAGTATCTCCCGCGATTGTTTTGTTGGGGCATACTTCATCCGGCAGTGATTTAGCACCACGACTTGCTAATAAGTTAAAAACCAAAGCAGTTCTTGATTGTGTTGCTCTCGAGATGGATGCCGGTTCAAACCGTATGCTTCAGACGAAGCCGG
>DUFA01000038.1 GCA_011191975.1 Dehalococcoidia bacterium | reverse complement strand
CCTGCATGGTACTTATAATCTTCATCCGTTCCGCTCCCGCTTCACCCGCCTTTTTCATAGCTGCGATTACTGGCTGGTATTCCGGGGACACGAGCATTTGGGCGATTGGTTCCACGCCGGCTCCAAAACCCATCAGCGGCGGCAGCTTGGACAGGGGTGCCAGAGCATCGTAGGTGCGAGGTATCAGATACCGCAGCATGTAGTCAGTGGGATCGGTGAGAAACAGGTCGTACTCGTCCTCTTTCATGTATTCCTTCTCGGCAATCTGGAAAGGCACATCCGGTGGCAGGGTTCCGCCCGGCCAGCGCGTGTAGTTCGACTGAAGGGCTTCGAGGGCTACCCCCGATTCTCTGGGTTCCCAGCCGTAAGAATCCGGATCCATGTCGACGATCATCTTCTTGAAAGCCTGCTTCCAGCCGACGGTATCATAGTAGGCAGCCGAATACGGTATACCGGCATATTTACAAGCGAAAAACGTACCTCCGAATATGACCGGCACCCGGTCGGGCACCTTCAATTCTACGGCATCCCAGAGCCTCTTCTCTCTCTCCATCCGAAGCTCTTCGATGCTTTTATTGTGCTTCTTCTGAATAGCGTCAATCATCTGCTGGTCTTCTGCTGAAATCCTGTTAGTTTCTGCCATTTCTGCAACTCTCCTTGTTTTTTATGATTCGGTATATCCGACCACAGTTACCTGAAATTTAAAGTGAAATACCGTTATGTATCAAGTTTCCTGTGATGTAAAGGATTATACATCAGATTAATGGTGTCTGGCACTTTTTCATATGCTGGAAGTCTGGTATTTTCAGGATTCGGGATTCCATATCTGGCTCGAGTTCAGTTGATTTCACACTCCAGCACTGTTACCGAGTGTGGTTCGAAGGAGTAGGTGAAGGATTTTCCGGATGCTTCCAGCTTTGTCTGAGTCACTCCTACCCGGTCGGGATTTTCTACTGAATTTTCTGTTTTGATATCGTCACCGTTGATAACCGATGCCGTAATTACTCCTGAGAACTGACCGTCAGCAAGCGAGATGGTCGTTTCTACGGCATCCTTGTCATTACGGTTAACCACAAAAACCACCAGTTTATTATTTAATTCGTTGAGTGTGGCGGTGAGGTCGAGGTACCTGATACCGGAGAATTCGTGTTCTTCACAGCTTGCACTGAAGGTCTCGCTTTCCCAGTATACATCCAGAGCTTTCTGGCCGCAGGTCTTACGGTAGAGTTCGAACGGGAAGAATACCGTCTGGAGTACCAGACCTTCAGGAGTAATATGCATGGGTGTGATCAACATAGTGAGGTTCGCCATCTTAACGGTATGCGAATGGCGAATGAAGGCGTTCAGGTTCATTGCGGTGACGAGAGCGTCTTCCATTGAATAGAACCGATGCGGTCTGATACCCCACTCGTCAACCGTTATCGGGATCTGCCGCCGGATGTTTCTTTCAAGACACATCGCCTTTATCAGTCCTTCGTAGGCGCTCAGGCGTTCTTCATACAGTTCTGAGACTGCCATGAATCCGTAATAATCGTTGGCTTCGTTACCCACGTACCAGTGAAGTGCCATGTAGTCCACCAGGTTTCCGGCATGTTCCAGGATAAGCTGTCCCCGTTCCACCCAGTCGAGATGTTCAACCGTTTTATGCCCCCAGATGCAGTTCGCCGCGGCTATCAGCTTGATATCCGGGTCAGTCCACTTCATCACCTTGCCGAACTCGGTAAAGGCACGGGCGTATTCATAGGCGGTCTTTTGTCCGATCTGCCAGGGACCGTCCACCTTGTTCCCGATTCCCCAGTATTTCACCCTGTGCGGTTCCTCGAATCCGTTTTTCCGGCGAAGTTTCACCATCGTGGTATCGAGGGTGCCGTTGCAGTACTCCACCCAGTCGGCGGCTTCCCGCATATCGCCATCGCCGCAGTTCACGCAGAGATACGGCTCTATATTCATTTTTCGGCAGAACCGGATAAATTCGTCGGTCCCGAAAAGGTTCGGTTCAAGGCTATTCCAGGCAAGGTCATGCCGGGCGGGTCGTTCGGATGCAGGCCCTATCCCGTCCTTCCACCGGTACCCGGAGACGAAATTACCGCCGGGAAAGCGAACGATCGAGTAGTTCAAACGTTCCAGCGCTTTTTTTACATCGCTGCGGAGCCCATCCTCGTCTGCCTGCGGCGACTCAGGATCATAGATACCTCCGTAGATAACATGTCCCAGCAGTTCGGCGAATCCTCCGAATATGTGCGGATTGATATTTCCGAGAGTGCGATCCAGGTCTATCTTTATCCGGTTCATAGTGAAACCTCCGACTTCTGAAAATCAGGCTTATACAAAAGCGTGGCGGCAGCAATGAAAGGTTGCGAACTCACCACGCTAAGATATACCAGGAAGTTGATGCGGATCTAAAGATCGACATATGTTTTCGGTGCCCCAGGGGTTGCTCTCATATCGACTACATAGGCTTTACTGTGTTTCAGAACAAAAGCTCCTACATAATCCAGTCCCTGTTGTTCAACACCCGGTTTGTAGAAAGCACGGGCTTCCACGATTTCTTCTTTTATCTTCGTGTCCTTGATCTCCTCCATCCGGCCACTGACTCTTACCTGAGTTCCTTCAGCCCAGTAGCAGATTTCCGTTTCGGGATTTTTTGAAAGCTGCTTGTAGACATCTTTCGGCGACTGCATCGAGAAAATTATCCCGTTTTCATCGGCGCGGTAAGTTCCCATGGCACGGACATGCGGCTTATCGCCATCGGCGGTAGCCATAAAACCTACCGGATTTTTGGTTATAAATTCCAGAATTTCTTTTTTATCCAAGTCAGTATCCCTCCAATTGGTTTTTTGTGGGAGAATTTTATCACAGGAATATCAGTTTCATCAATGGAAAAACCGCCATGAATACCTGTCAGATGGATATTACCCGTTCAAGGGTATTTTTCAATCCGGGGACGGTATCATACTTGTCGATATCAACTGGATTTATCCATTTATATTCTCTGTGTTCCCAGTCTATCTTCATTTTTTCTGGATTGGTTACGTGGAAAAGGAATGGATGCACGACCCATCTTGTACCCAGTTCCTCGTCGTCTATTACAACAGGTTCACCTGTTTTCAGAAGTTGGATATCATCAGAAACCAGGCTAACCTCTTCGTTGATTTCAATCAGAGCTTGTTCTTCCGGTGGTGATTCAACATAGCCGCTGACACCTGCCCATTTTCCCTGGTAACTGCCAACCTGCTGACTACGCCGCAGCAGTAATATTTTGCCTTTCGATTCGAGAAAACAGGTAACGACGTATCTTTCTTTAAGATTGTCTATCATCGGTATTTACAGGGACTCCAGGTATTCTTTCAGAATCTGTAATGCGGTTTCTGCGGCTTCTTTCTTGTTCTGCTCCCGGTCGCCGCTAAAAATATGCTTCCGGTTGAAGGTCATGTTTCCGTGCGATAGCCCAATATAAAATAATCCGACAGGTTTATCTGAAGTAGCACCGCCCGGCCCGGCTATTCCGGTATCGGCAATGCATATATCTACTTCGAGTATCTTTTTACCGCCCAAAGCCAGTTCTTCAGCAGTCTGGGAACTCACCGATCCGTGTTTGTCCAGAGTTTCCTGTTTTACCCCTACGATCCTGTTCTTGATTTCATTACTGTAAGCGGTTATCGAGCCTTTGTAATAATCAGAACTCCCGGCAACATTCGTTATCCGGTGAGAGATCAATCCGCCGGTAGCGGATTCGATAACACCGAGTGTCATTCTTTTACTTATGAGAATATAACCTATAACCTTTTCTATTCCATCCATTTCGAACTCCTGGTCAACCTTATGTATCTTGATTATAAGTAAGATAAGGATTAAAATAAAGCAAAATTCAGCCTGTATGGAGGATGATATGGGTATATTAGCCTGGATTCTCGGCTGCCTTGCTGGTTTATGTGGAATTATGGGAATTGTGGTCGCGACCGATACAATTTCCGCCTTAGCCGATCTTCCTTCTCCTATGACGGCTATGTTCTGGTTGACACTGGGTGTTCTCCTTATGCTTGGTTGCATAGCGGCTTTGAATTCCCGATCAGAAACGGAATAAATTAACAAGCTTCCCGCTTAAATAACGGGAAGCTTGTTTACTGATTCCGACGTAAAATTGTATAGAAAGCGCTTTACCGGGAGTATTGCAGGCGTTTTACACTATGTCGATGGTTTCTTTATTGATTGACTCTGTTTTTCCTTCGCTTGCGGACTCTCCAGAATATCAGTCCACCGATAATCAGCCATACAGGGCTGAATATTCCAACCCAGATTAGTATGTTACCCAGGACGTGCCCGAAAGTCACAAGTCCATTCCAGGCTTTTCCGGCTATACTGCCGGCATTCCAGCCTGGTTCGACGGAAATGTATCCTTCTCTTGTTTGTGTGTCTGTGTTACCCCTGTCATCAGTCACGGTTAGTGAAACGGTGTAATATCCAGAATCATCATACGAATGAGAAGGATTTTCATCGGTACTGGTTTCTCCGTCACCAAATTCCCACAGGTAACTGTACGGTGCGATTCCTCCTGCAACACCCTGAAGTGTGAATTGAATCCTCTCTCCTTCTCTAATCCCTCTTCTCTTATCTGCAGTAAAGTTAATATCAAGTCCCGATTCCTCAAGCTGTATGTAGATTATCGAAGTAGATGATGTCTGTTCCAGGTACTGCATCCTGGCTTTTGTTTGCTCAATCTCACCCCTTACACGGGTTAATTCTCTCTGCACGTCGAGTATATCTTCGACAGTATCGGCTTTATCCATGATAACTTGAAGTTGCCGTTCGGTTGCTTCAAGATTTTCCAGACTGGCACTGAGGTCCACGTATTCTTCCGTAACGTCATGGCTGGAAGTATTTTCATATTTAACCTCGACTGCCATACCCCGCAGTGCTTTCAAAGCGCTGTCAAAGTGTTCGGCGAGAACCCGGATACTAATACTTCCGGCAAGTGCTTCACCGTTCTTCCACATCGAAGAAGAGACCACCCATCCTTCGTACGTCTCGGCAAGTTGTTTAATACGGTCGATTGAGGACTCGACGTTTTCTACTACCATGGCCATGTCA
The DNA here is from genome assembly GCA_011191975.1 of Dehalococcoidia bacterium. Lineage (GTDB taxonomy): Bacteria > Chloroflexota > Dehalococcoidia > Dehalococcoidales > UBA2162 > MGML01. The sequence goes on along the minus strand of DUFA01000038.1, from coordinate 11,857 downwards.
CCGGTGCGGACGATCATCCTGTCTTCACCAATTCCGTAACTTGAATCGATGGCCGTAGCAGTGACTGCTTCGCCCCTTCCACCCATATCTTCTGATTCCTTGTACACGGCTATTCCTTCGTCACTATCCCAGTCCATATCCCTTGCAGGTGCCGAACCTTGTGAGGTTACTCCGGGTTTTACATCCGGTGTCGATAATATTATACCTTCTTCCTCAGCTAATTTTTCCGCGTCGCTGCTACAGGAAGCGACTGCTGTAATGACCAGGATAAGCATTAAGCCTGTAGACAAAATCAACTTTTTCATGTGCAACCTCCCAGGTATAAGGTTTCTTTATCACTAAATATAACGTGATTGGACTAAAAAGGATAGGGGGAGTACATAATGGCATATTAATTGTTACGCGAAGGGTACTAAAAGAAAAACTAAGAAGGTTCCAGGTGAAGGATCGACTTTGATCGAGGAGTTAACGGCAGCCTATATTCGAGATCAAGGTTATTTTCTTGAGGCAACCTTCTCTTTCTTCACCGTGTTTCTTACCGGTATTGGGTGCCCGTTACGTCCAAAAAGTACTTCAAGTGTTTTCGTCGTTGGTACGGAACGCACTTCGAGGATAAGCCTGAGTAAAAAGAAGACAACGACTCCACGCATTATTCCGGATATCAGGAATAACGTTTGAAGATTGTAATTGAAGATTACGGGAACGTAACGTGCCAGAAATCCCCCGATTAAGGCTCCCAGGCAACCCGCTATACCACATATCGCGTTAAAGACAGCGATATGCTTTGCTCGATTTCTGGAATCAGAGGCATCATAGACGAAATTGGTACTTGCCAGAGTAAATCCCGACCAGACGATTCCACTGTATATCTCGGCTCCTGCCAGGTATACCGGATGGCTATTAAACAACCAGATAATGGGTATTACAGGCATAAAGCGAGACGTGATTTTCACTATCCTGATGTTTCCGTACCTGTCAGTGCGGCGACCCCAGAAGGTCTGAAAGGCAAGATTTGCCACAGCGTTGACTGAAGTGAGGAGAACGAAGGTTAAATAACTGAAGTTCAAATCACGCAGCATATACACTGCAAAAAAAGGGCCGGCAAGGTTGGTAGCAAAAGTAATCAGGGCTACATACAGTGTAAACTTGCCCAGGTTAGTAGATCCCAGGTTTTTCGCGATTGATATAATACTCTGGCTGTTCTCATTTACACAGGTATATTCAGGTTCGTACATTTTTGACAGGAAATATAATGACAGCAAACGGAAAGCGGCGGCTGCGCCGAATATTATAGCGAATCCCAGGAAAAGGCTGTCTGAAAAAGCTTCCAGAATGCCCCCGGCCGCAAAAGAAAAAGCCAGAGCAACAAGTCCAACCGTCCTTGCTCTGAAGCTGAAATATCTCCCTCTGATTTTCATCGGTACAAGGTCGGCCATCATACTGCCCCAGGCGGGATTGGCTATCGAACCGAAAACGGCACTGATAATCACGAACACGATTAACCACCAGATTCTCGGCTCAGGGAATAAATACGGAACAAGCAGTATCGGGATCCACATTAATGCGTGAATGAAGACCACCGGCAGGATCAGGCCTTTGCGACTTCCAACTCTCTCGGTAAGGTCCGGTGCAGCAAGTTGCGAGATTGCCATCATCAGGTTCGGAATACTTGCCAGTAAACCGATCTGCGCTGTTGTAGCCTTTAACGCCAGGGCAAAAGGAGTAATGAAGTTCTGAGTAAGGCCGGCCATTGCTGAAAAAGCAGCACCATCATAGGTAGCCAGCCTTAAGCTGTTTTTAACCCGACGCCGTAAATAGGGTGTAGTCATATTCGATTGTTACTACTCGTGCTGTTTGCCTGGCGTCGGTATAAGAGAAACCTTAGCGCCTGTTGATACGCTAAGGTTTCGGTTTAGTTACACTGCCCGTTATGAACAGCCAGAATATCTCCGTTTTTATGTACTTTAAATTGAATAATATATCCGGCATATACACTTGTCAATATCTTTTTATATCATCTGTGGCTCATTTTCCTAGTAAAAAGGATAAAACATTCGTTTAGGGATTTACTTGCATAGCTGAACTGTCAGAGGATATAATGAGGGCGTAAAAACCTGATAATCAGATCGGGGCGACGTAGCCAAGTGGTAAGGCGGGGGTCTGCAAAACCTCTATTCACCGGTTCGAATCCGGTCGTCGCCTCCATTTATTTAAACGGGGCATGTCGTGGAAGAAGTTATCAGGGTTGAGAACCTGCGGAAGACCTACGGCAAGACGATTGCCGTGGATGACATTTCTTTCGAGGTAGCCGATGGAGAAATATTCGGATTACTCGGACCGAACGGTGCCGGAAAAACAACTGCTGTAGAATGTCTCCAGGGTCTGCGCTCTCCCGATTCAGGAAATATGAGGATTCTCGGTATCGATCCCGTTACAAATATCAGGGCATTAAGGCGGCGTATAGGTTCACAACTCCAGGAAGCTGCTCTACCCGATCGTATTAAAGTATGGGAAGCCCTGGATCTTTTCGCATCTTTGACTCCCGGCAGTGTTGACTGGCAGAATCTGATGGAGCAATGGGGATTAGCTGAAAAACGCAAATCTTCCTTCTCCAGTCTGTCAGGAGGGCAACGTCAACGACTGTTCGTGGCGCTGGCACTGGTTAATAAACCGGAACTTGTGTTTCTCGATGAAATGACGACCGGCCTTGATCCGGCAGCACGCCATACTGCCTGGGACCTGATACGGGCGATCAGGGATCAGGGTACAACAGTATTACTGGTAACTCATTTTATGGAAGAAGCCGAGCAGCTCTGCGACCGGCTGGCGATAGTCGATCACGGTCGGATCGTCGCTACAGATAGTCCCCAGGGTCTTATTACTACCTATGCCGACAAGATCAAGGTGATTTTCAGCACTGATGTCGAGGATATATCATGGCTGGAGTTTTTACCCCAGGTCAACACGATAACCAGGCGAGGACAGAGAGTCGAAGTGGAAGGGAACGGGCCGGTGCTGGCTGCAGTGGCGGCTGAGCTGGCTGCTCATGGTATTCTCCCTGCTGACCTTCGGACAGAACAGCCATCGCTGGAGGATGTGTTCCTGGCAATTACCGGGGGTACCATGCATGAGTAAGGATATGGTATGCGTACGCTAATGAAACTGACATGGGTAGAAATGAAACTCTTTGTAAGAGAGCCTATCACCATGGTCTTTACCCTCGCACTACCGATTATCCTGGTACTGGTTATGGGGGGAGTATTCGGTAATACGCCTGATCCTGAGGGTGCGATTTACCGTGGTGTCGGACCGATGAACTATTACGTACCTGCCTATATAGGTCTTGTAATCGCCTCAATTGGTCTGGTAGCGATGCCGGTGCACCTGACCGGCTATCGTGAGAGGGGAGTACTCCGCCGGCTCAAGGCTTCCTCAATCTCGATTTGGAGCATCTTCGGCTCTCAGGCGATAGTGAGTTTCATAATTTCGATATTGGGCGGAATCCTGGTAGTAGTGGTGTCTATTCTTGCCTATGATGCCGCCCTGGCCGACATACCCGGTATGTTCATACTTGCTTTCATCATCAGTACTGTCTGTTTCGCGTCGCTGGGGGTTCTCCTCGGCGCACTGTTTCCAACGACCCGTGCCGCCCAGGGTATCGGCATACTGCTGTTCTTTGTAATGATGATACTGTCCGGCGCCGGTCCTCCGAGAGAGGTCATGACTGAAGCGATGCATTATGTGGCAGATATTACTCCTCTTAGATACGTGATACTCCTGCTGCAGGATCCCTGGCTGGGCTTCGGCTGGGATACCAAATCCATGTTTATCGTTCTGGGAATAACCGTAGTCGCGGCGATACTATCATTACGCTTCTTCAAGTGGGAGTAAACTGGTCAACTATTCATTAGGGCTGAATGCATCTATCGCTGGTATCAGCAGGTTATCAAAGTAGAAAGGATGGTCGTCTGGAACACAGGTAAAGAGTATAAAGTAGGTGATCCCTTCTCCTTCCGCAAGGGCGATATTTATTACCATACCGAGAATTTCTTCCTGGAAGATTGTCCATTCGAGACCGTTAGACTTTCGACTGAGTGATTTATCAGGATCTTCGTCGATACCGAAAGATCCACTTAGCATACCAAGGATAGCATCTGCGTCCATCCCCGGTATAGCCTGCTGTCCTATTACGGTAATACCAAGTTCTGACCTGGAATAGACTCCGGGGGTAATTTCAGACCAGTCTTCCGGAATTACACCTTTAATACCGAATAAAGCGTTGGTGAACGGCGTAAGGTTAACGTCGAGAACGATATAATCCGGAGGTTCAATCTCTTCCAGGCATGTCCTGTCCGGTTCCGAGTAGGGATTATCGAGGAATTCCAGGGCAATATCCACTGGGCATTCATTACCGGATACAAGCACGTCATGACCCAGTCCCGGAAACTCGAAAAACCGGCTGTTTGTCAGAGTTTCGGCTGCCAGTTTCCCCCAAGCTGGTGGCGTAATGGGGTCAAATTCTCCGGAAAGTATCAGAGTGGGGATGGCACTGTGTACAGGTTCATTTTCGACTGGATCAGGTATTGTGTTAGTCCAGTATTCACATACGGCAAGCGATGATTCACCAAGACTGTCCTCCAGGTATTCCCGGATATCCGGGTGTCCTTCCAGTGACGCTGCAATTTTTTCCTCGGAGTTGAACGGTAATTCCTCGTTGCACTGTACCGAATAATGCATACCAGTGCTCCTGAGTTCCATATTCAGCAGGTTAGAACCCACAAGAAGAGCCAGCGTACCATACTTTCCGGTCTGTGCATCAAATATGACTTTAGGAACCAGAGAAATCACCTCGGTCGAATATAGTGTCGAGATAATAAAGTTGAAGAAATTATCACCGGACATAAGAACATCGTATGATTCACCGGTTAATGGGTGGATCGAAGTGAACCTGGCCGGTGCATCATTCAATTGATCGATCGTATCGAAAAATACTTCCTTCAGGTCAGGATAGGCTTTGTTTGCTATGGGATCATTAGCACAGCTGGTAACCAGGACATTCAAGGCCCTGTCGAAGGCTGCCGGCATCTCTTCGTAAAGATCAGCCTGGAGTGGTACGGTAGAGTTGAGGATTACACTCCTGATACCTTGAGGATAGTCACGCATTGCGGTCAGAGCGAGACGTGTACCGTATGATATGCCGAACAGGTTCCATTCGTCATAGCCTAACGCAAGGCGTAGATCGTTAAGGTCAGCGGCACTTTCTACGCTGTTATACGAAGAAAGATCGATATCCTGTTCTTTCAAGCGTTCGTAACAATCACGCGTTGCTTCGTTTTCCAGCGCGATCGCCTCGTCGCTTTCAAGATTCTGATCAAGCACTTCATAAGCCAGTTCGATAAGCTCGGGGCATTCCAGAGCGGGTTCAGAATATCCGGTACCACGCTGGTCGAAAACGATAAGATCGCGGTTGACAGTCAGGGGGGCGAATCTCTTATCAAACGTAAGCGCAACGGATTCGAGGGCATGTTCGCCGGGGCCACCCGCAAGGTAAACGATGGGATCGGATTCAGGATTGCGGGACTTTGACCTGAATATGGCAAATTGTATTGTAACCTGGTTTCCATCGGGCTGCCTGCGGTTCTCAGGAACGGTCATGCATCCGCATTCCACTTCCGTTCCCTGGGGAACAGCAAATGGACAGGCAACGGTTTCATACTCAGGGATCCATTCGTCCTGTCCGTTCGATTCAACGGTATGTTCGTTTTTTACCTTATCGTCGGTATCTTTCTTACTGCAGGATACCAGCACTATGGTAAATGCCAGGAAACAACAAAACGTCAGTCTTAGAATTTTTATAGTCACAGATCTGTCCCTTTCCTGCAGCTCCCGGGAGATCAATGAAAGTGAATGAGAATTTGTGAACAATATTTCATTTCAGTATATGGAGTGGCAGGAGTGATGTCAACGTTGATTGTGGATATCATATATTCTTCCTGACTCTCCTGTCCCACCAGAAGAATCCGGCGGCGGCGATAAACCCGAAAGCAGAAATAGGCACCCATACCAGGTTAGGAGTCTCGATGAACGTATCCAGCAGGATACCTCCCACAAGAGGGGCGACCGACATACCGATGGTCTCACTCCATCCGAAAAATCCCATGTAGCGTCCCCTTTTCTCACGGGGAGCCAGTTCACCGACCACAGCAGTGGCTACTGGAGAGAATATAATTTCTCCGACAGTCACGATTATCATAGCTGTTAACGCCCAGGCGAACCCGGTCGTCCAGCCCATATAGAGCCAGCCGATACAGTACAGGAGACTTCCCAGAACAAGGACAGTCGATTTTTTTAATCTGCTGATAAAGAGAGCCACCGGATACTGGAAGAGTACTACGAAAAGACCGTTCGTGGTGAGAAGAAGACCGTATTCGGCTGTTGAAAATCCCAGTCTATCTACGGTGAAAACAGACAGAGTACTTCCCAGGTGGGCCATGCAGAGAAAAACGAGAAGGCATAAACCAGTAAATAACACGAATGTTTTGTTCTCTACCACGGAGAATATGCTGCGGATATCGATACGTTCTGTCGTTTCACTCCATGATTCTTTAAGGAAGAAAAGGATTATCAGGAAGGCGACGGTGTTCATCAGGACAGCCACACCGAAGAGCCAGGCATAGGAGAGGAATGTTGCCAGGTACCCTCCGAGTGCCGGTCCGGCTGCCCACCCTAAGTTCCGTCCGACGCGGAGCAGACCATAGGTTTCAGTCAGTTGTTCCCTCTTCGATAGGTCTACCACCATCGCTGAGAGAGCGGGACGGGCTGTCATTCCAGCGGCTCTGCCAAGAATATAGACGAACAATATTACCCAGACAGGAGCGGAATAAGCTATCATGGCGATCATACCTATGTTGTTGACTATGTTCAGACTCATCGATATTAGTATGATCTTCTTGCGCCCGTACCTGTCCGACAGGTAACCGCCTATCATTTGTGTTACGGCCGAGATGAGTCCGCTGGCAAGAAAAGCGGTACCGACAAGCGCCATGGCGACACCGCGTTCCTGGTAAAGATAGAGTGACAGAAATGGGACGCAGGTGGAAAATCCGGCGGCGTTTATGAGGTCGATCAGCGTAAGGGTCCATATCCCTTTATCAAACCGACTGAAAATATTCCGGGCAAATTCAAATGAGGGGTGCATAAATATTGTACTTTCTGCTTTAGAGTATTATACACGGACGGTGAAAATACTTCCGAATATTAGCCTGTTTGTCATTCCCGCGAAGGCGGGAATCTATATCTTCTTTGAGACAGTCATCTATCGGTATTGTTTGATAGCTACCAGGACATCATTGCGAAGAGTCCGTCAAAAGCGGACGTGGTAATCCTATAAATCTACATTAACAATTCTACTCTATATCCATTGTGGGCATGTAATAACTATTTTTACTTATTACCTCTCCCCCGGCTACGAAGCACCCCCTCTCCAAATGGAAAGAGGGTGCTTCGAAAATCGCCCGGTCTGCTTCGTAAGTCTGGATTTTCATGAGGTAAAACGCTTCGAAGGTAAAACACAGGCGAGAGAAGGAAACGATGATTACTTATACCCGACGGTTATCAGTTGTTTCGCCCTCTGGTTGTACGGGCTGCCGTCAAGGTCACCGAAGAGTTCTACTCTGCTGAAGCCGCACTCTGTGAGAAGGGCGACTATCTCCGATCCCGCGTAAAGCCGGTGAGTAATCTCTCCTTCTATTCGTTCATTGCCTTTGAGCATTATCCAGCGGTTATACATCCAGCTCCAGTTGTTCCTGACTTCTCTTTCCACGAGCCAGATAATCCCGTCTATTTCTTTCCAGTTTCTTTCCTGGAAAATACTGGCGAGAGTTTCCTTACCTCCTGTCTGAATAACCAGCTTTCCGCCGGGTTTGAGCGATGAATACGCGTTCATGATCACCTGTTTGTCCTCGTCGGGATCCTCGAAATAGGTCCACGATGTGAACATGCTTATCACGCAGTCGAATGATTCCGGACGAACGAACGTACGCATATCCTCCTGGATGAATTCCACGTCAAGGTTTTCCTGTTCCGCCTGTTTCCGGGCCTTAGAGAGGTAACCGGTAGTGCGGTCCACACCGGTTACACTGAAACCTTGACGTGCCAGTTCAAGCGAACAACGGCCGACCCCGCAGCATAGGTCGAGGACAGATTCTCCCGGTTTCAATTCTGTGAGAGTGACAACCTTTTCCATTTCATCTTTAGCTGCAGCTATCTTCTCCGGGGTGAACATCAGCGGACCCAATGTTTCCCAGAACGAGTCATCCTCGTGCCAGGTTTTTGTCTTATCCATATTATTCTCCATAGTCGTTATTTGTTTACTATCCAGACCATTTCCTGGTTTATCGATTCAAGCGGCTGGTACTCGAATCCTCCATAGACCTGCCAGGATGAAAATCCGGCCAACCTCAGGAGTAGTTCGAATTCACGCTTGTAAATATAGGCAAGCTCCGATCTGAACTCAGACACTACCTTCCCATCCTGTTTCCAGGTGGATTTGGTAACGATCACCTGGTCGGGTTCGTTCACAAAACCCGACCAGTTAACAAGCTCCATTCCTTCAACCGGTTTATCCATTGGTATGATATTTTCCCGGTTGTATTTGGTGGCCATAACCTCGCGACTGGGATAGAAGAGATTCATAACCAGCCTGCCGCCATCGGTTAGATGGTTGCGACAGCATTTTAGCGTAGAAAGCTGGTCGTCTGTGGTGACATTATGGATGAAAGAACGACCCGGTATGATAATCATCTCGAAGGTATCATCCAGGTTGAAATTCCTCATGTCGGCTTGAGATACCTTAGGATCAAGATTCTTCTCTTCAGCTTTTTTCTTGAGTGCGTCCAGCATCTCCTCCGAGAGGTCAATCCCGTGGATATCCACTCCTACTTTAAGCAGTTCGAGATACATCCTGCCGCTGCCACAGGCAACCTCGAGGACCTTACCTTTGATATCTGTTGTGATATTAGTGTAGAAAGGTAAATCCTTGGAGTTTTTTCCATACGTGAGGTCGTAATATACCGGGTCGTATCCTTGGAATTGTACAACGTCTTCGTTTTTCATATTCATCTCCTTAATTTTTATTGTTCGGGAATAAGAAAAGCCCGGGATTTTTACCTCCCGGGCTCAGTTGTTTCTTTTCGGTTCGGTTGTATATTAAATCAGGTTATAAAACCGGAAACGCCTCAAGCCCGGCAAGGTAGGCTGGCCGGTAATAATTGTCATGGTATGAGGTTGTGCGTTCCGGTAATACTTCTTCATTTTCACTACATTAAAAATTCAGTTAGGATGTTTGAATTATATGACGGATATCAAGGTATGTCAATATGTAATCCTTATCAATCCTTATCAATTGGCTTAACAACGTCATTTTTACGAAGGAACCGTTTTATTACTGAATTAACTCAGGTTAGATCTTTCTGGTTATCATTGACCGGTATCAGTCTGACCTGTATTATTTCCATGGATTCCACATATCATGTCGATTATCAAGCGTCTTCAGACAAGAACCGGCATCACTGGAGAAATGACGGCCATACTGGCCGTCATGGGACTGACTACCCTGGCGATGAGCCTGCCCAACCCGGTATTGCCGCTGTACCTGACTTCCATCGACATCGGACCGGCACTGCTGGGAACGATGCTTTCCGTCTCCATGTTCGGCATGGCTATTGGCGAGGCCGGCTGGGGATGGTTGGCAGACAGGACGGGGATACGACTCGCCATGATCACCGGCACGTTATTCACCGGTCTTGCCGTCCTGATGTTCGTCTTCACGCAGAATGTCCCCATCATCTTCTGCATATTCTTTATCTGGGGATTCCTTCGTTCCGCCGTGTTCGGCCCGATACGCGGCTATATCGGAACGGCGGCTCCTCCCCATAAAAAAGCTACCTTCATGGCCCTTTCCACCGTTATGCTGTCGGCTTCAAGCAGCCTGGGAGCCCTTCCCAGCGGCTTCCTGGTCGATTCCCTTGGCTACCATTCCGTCTTTTATACCTCGCTGGGTGTTTCGGTTATCGGTGGGATAATCGTGCTGACCGGGCTGAGAACCAGCAGACTTTCCTCTGAAACTGTGAGTCAGGAAGAAGTTTCTGAAGATTCGCCCTCAAAAGAAAAATTCAACCTGTTTTCGCTGACGCCGATGTGCCTGGTAACGGCACTGAGGTTCTTCGGACTGGGCTGCATGATGACATTCCTCCCGCTCTTCGCCACCGAGGAAGCCGGTGTCGACATAACGCTGGTTGGAGTACTCTTTACCATAGGAGGACTGGCTAACGTGGCACTGACCGTCCCCACCGGCATCCTGGCAGACCGGCTGGGCAAGAAAAACATCATGATAGCCGGTATGATCGTTTCGGCCGGCGCCATGGCGGGTATTGCCTACTCAGGGAATTTTACGTGGCTGGTTGTCTACATGATCCTGAACAGCCTGGGGATGGCGCTTTTCAGCCCGGCAGCGCTCGGGCTGCTTTCGGATTCGGTACCCCGGAACAGGCAGAGCACCGCGATGGGATTTTACGGCGGCGTCTGCGAGAACGTGGGAATCCTGGCAGGTTCAGCGCTGGGAGGAGTGTTCTGGGACACACTGGGTCCGCAATCGACCTTTTTTACCGGAGCGATAACCTGTGGACTGGGAGTAGTACTGTGTATTACTCTGGTAAGGAATGTACGGGCAGTATAACAGGGCTTTCTATCAAAAGTTAAAGATGGTACCGCCTGCGACTGACCATATCTGTATGGGTGTTTTCTTTTGTAGTTCTTTATCTCACAATGCAAACTCATCCTTTCGTACTATTGACAACATATACATATATGTTAAATAATTCTTCGTGAACATCATCGAATGCACTGATAAAGATGGGATTAAGGTGGTGTGTGATGATGGAACATGGTACAATCATATTGAAGCTGAACATCCTGAGATGAAGGAGTGTGCAGCAATTGTTAAGGAAACTATCCAAGACCCGTACGAAATATATCAAGACCGGTTTAATCTCAACAAAAAGGTCATTTACAAACCATTTGTATTGCCTAGACCATTTCATACCTATTACCTGCGAATAGTAATTGAGTATAAAACCCGCAAGCTGCGTGGCGGATTGATAGGTTACGTGAGAACTGCATTCGCCTGCAGTAATAAAAAGAAGGGGGATGTTTTATTATGGGTAAAACCATCATAGAAGTAACCCCAAAGTTTACTGAAAACACAGTGGGTAATCTTGAAAAACTGATACCCGTATATAATGCTGATGAAGATGTCCTGTGTATAAAACCAAAAGAATCTGTCCCTGCCGTGTCATATGATTGGGGTGGTGAAATTTGGATACGATTTGAACCAGAATCAAAGGAAGTCGTTGGAATCGAAATTGAAAATTTCGAATCTGTGTTTATTAAGAAACATCCCGAAGTTGCTAAAGTATGGAAAGCAGCAAAGCCTTTTTGTAATCAAAAAAAGACAAGAGTAAAAGAAGATAGTATTTGCGAATCGTTCATAAAAATACTATTAAGTTTTTTGGATGAGTTTCTAAAGAATAATCCACAGCAAACTTCTTTTAGTATAGGGTAATTCCCAAGGTTTTAAGTTTATTTACCCATCGTTTTAATAGATCTGTCATAAAACATTTGTGCATCCATGGTATTCCAAAAAAATAATCCCGCCTGTCAGAGGCGGGATTGTGGCGGGATTATTTCTAAAGGAGGACCGAAGACTATTTCAAATTACTCCTTTATTTTTTAATCGGGGGGATGTTGAGTTACTTTACCTTCGGCAGTTATAGTGTACTCACAGTCGGTCTTGGTGGTG
>DUFA01000037.1 GCA_011191975.1 Dehalococcoidia bacterium | reverse complement strand
CGATGAAGGTAGCTTTGTACCAAAGTGGTGGCGGTTATTTGGGGATAAAATACCTGGACTGGCTTGCCGGCGGTAACGGAGGTTTGTTCAGGCAACCGGGTTCCAGAATCCCCCACCAGGCAAGACAGGCTATGAGAGCAGGATTGAAAGCTATAGGCGTGATCTCGAGGGAAGATGATGAAGAATTCTGGGTAGGCAGAGTAAACTACGCCAGGGGGATACGATCCCGGAAATAGCTTACTATACTCAATCAAAGGTAACGGTAGCAGCAGTCAGAGGTTATTGAGAGCCTGAATCATCTGACTGACGCAGGGAGAATCAAGATGAGTTTTATCAATGTTGACAAATTTGTTTCCGGCTCTATAGACATGCACTTACACCCGGGAATCACCAAAGGTCCGGCTCGAGTAGATGTAATAGAAGCGGCTCAGCAGGCACAACAGGCAGGAATGAAGGCTCTCGTCTACAAGAGTCACAGCTATACCGCTGCAGTAGCAGCACTCGTAAATCGGATGGTACCGGATATAGAAATTGTCGGAAGTATATGCCTTAATTATGAGGTTGGCGGTATTAACGTACACGCGGTAGAGAACGCGGTCATGCTTGGGGCAAAAGTGGTATGGATGCCAACATTCTCTTCAGCAAATTCCATCAACATGATGAGAGCACAGGGATTTCCGGCCAAGGGTGAAGGTTTCTCAATTCTGGACGATAAAGGAAACCTGGTGCCGGATATCGCGCCGATACTGAAGCTGATCAAAGAGAATGCTCTTGTACTGGCCACCGGTCACATCTCTCCTCAGGAAATATTTGCGTTAGTCGAAGAGGCGCAGCGAATCGGAATCAAGAAAATAATCGTCACCCATCCGACAGACAAAGAATTTATGGAAAAAGTATTGACCCTTGAAGAGATGCAGCAGCTGGCAAAGACCGGGGCGTTTATGGAATTTACTATTATAGGGATACTTCCGAACGAATTCTGCCATCATCCGGCGGACCTGGTAAAGGTAATTAAATCCATCGGTGCCGAACACTGTATCGTCAGTACCGACTTGGGCCAGCCTCAGAATCCGATCCCCGTGGAAGGAATGAGATTATTCATCGCTACACTGCTCCACCATGGAATTACCCCGGAGGAGGTAGAACTCATGGTGAAAAAAAATCCTGCAGCATTACTGAACCTGGAATAAAATACTAGCGACAGCGGGAAACAGGAGATTAACGAGTGAACACGGAACAACAATGGTCTGAAATGACCTGGCGGGAAAAACGCGAAAAGCGATTTGAAAAATGGCTTTCAGCCGAAGATATTTCCTTCAGCAGTCGGGAAGCGGGGCAGAAGTATCGTGAACGTGCTACCCGTATGACAAAAGCCATCAAGATGGAAATTCCGGACCGTGTTCCTGTACATCTGACGAGTGGCGGGATAATCGCCTATAACGCCGGATTCACTCTAAAAGATGTCATCTACGACTACTCGAAGATAATGCCGGCCTGGAAGAAATGGCTCAACGACTACGACCAGGATTCGAATGATATCCCCGGATTTTTCCCAGCCCGTGTCTATGAGATACTCGATTACAGATCGATGAAATGGCCGGGAGGCGGACTTCCGGACAGCGCCAGTATCCAGAATTTCGTCGAAAGAGAATACATGCACGCAGATGAGTATGACCTCTTTGTAAATGATCCGTTCGATTTCGGGACGCGCTACTTTACCCCCCGGACATGGGGTGCCTTTGAACTTCTGTCACACATTCCTCCGCTTTCTTCGTACCAGGGTCTTCCTCAGAGGCTTATGGCAATGTGCCAGGATCCCGCGTTTGTAAAACTGTTCAAAGCCATCTGGGAAGCCAGTGAGGAGAATACGAAATACCAGCAAGTGATCAGAGAATGCGCTCAGGTATCGTTGGAATCGGGATTTCCTCCTTTTGTCGGTGGCATGGCACAGGCACCCTATGACACCATTGCCGATTCGCTGCGAGGTACCCGCGGTATCACGGTTGACATGTACCGTCAGCCGGAAAAAGTGCTGGAAACACTGGAAGCTATTGTTGAACGGGCGGTCAGGTCGGCAGTTCAGATGACAGACATGGCACGCAGTCCAATCGTCCTGATACCCATGCATAAGGGAGATGTCAGCTTCATGTCCGTTAAACAGTTCGAAACATTTTACTGGCCGACATTCCGAAAACTCCTCCTGGGACTGGTGAATGAAGGTTGTGTTCCCTGGATGGTGATCGATGGGAGATACGATGAAGCCCGACTGGAGATTATCAGCGACCTGCCTCGTTCCTCTGTGGTCTGGAACATGGAACAGACAGATATGTTCAAGGCAAAGGAGATACTGGGTGATTCAGCTTGTATTACTGGTAATGTCACCGCAGCTCAACTGTACACTCATTCACCTCAGGAAATAAAGGAATACTGCCGCAAGCTCATCGAGGTCTGTGGTGAGGACGGCGGCTATATCCTGTCATTGGGATCCGGTCCTGATAAATGCGACCCAGCCTGTTTACACGCAATGATCGAGGCAGCCCAGGAATACGGTGTTTATAAGTAATGCTGGGAATTAAAAAAACGGCCATTTGACCGGAATATTACGCTTCAGATTGGAGGTTAGCAATGTCGGGTACTGATATCGATACAATGAACAGTGTCAAACCGGTCAAGTTTGTCATCGAGCCCCCAACGCTGATTTCACTCGGCTTTGAGTGGTATATCGAGGGAGACGATAACCATAATGCTGAAGTTAAAGTTCAATACCGTAAAAAAGGTGACCGTGAATGGAAAAATGCGTTACCTTTTTTACGCATCCAGAATGAAGAAAGCATCACAAAGTTTTTAAATAACAGTATCGATTATATAACGCCGAACCTGTTTGCCGGAAGTATATTTGACCTGGAACCTGATACTGAGTATCAATGCAGGTTTGTTTTAACGGATCCAGACGGAGTAATCGGTAATTCCCGGAAAACAGTATCAGTGCGTACCCGGCCTGAACCGAAACCTTTCGAGGGTGGGCAGATTTACCACGTGTATCCGGGTGATTATACCGGGACAAAGCAGGAACCTG
>DUFA01000036.1 GCA_011191975.1 Dehalococcoidia bacterium | reverse complement strand
CTCATTGACCGTCTGGTCGAGTCCGGCATCAACTGTCGGAGCTACGTTGGTCACGGTTACCGTGGTGCTATCGGTATCTGTTAATTGCTCATCAGTAGATATCTCCTTGACAATTAACCTTACCGTTCCCGTGTAGTCATCACACCACTTGTGGGTAATCGTTGGCTCAGTTTCCCATCCGGTATCCCAGAGTCCATCATCATCAAAGTCCCAGGCGTATTCCAGTGCGTGTCCGTCGGGATCCGTAGAACCGCTGGCATCGAAAAGAATTTGCGTTCCTTCACCAGCTGTATACGGACCTCCTGCATCAGCTTTCGGCGCATGGTTGGGGAAATCTACCTCAAGAATCAACCAATTAAGGCTATAGTCATCCCATAGCCCCCCCAAACCGTCTAATTCACATGAATAGTCGATATTCATAGCCACCCGCATTGTGCCGTCCGGTCGTCCTGTTGGAGTTCCCCAGCTATTCAACATTATCCAATAGTCATTAGCAGTACCTTCCTCATCATTATAACCGACGCACAACATACCATGACCACCACCTGTGTCTTCATCATAATCAGCACCGCAGGAGAAGTCACCCCAGATGGCAGTATCTGGCTCATTATTCCAGAAGTTCTGGAAGTTAGTCCAGGCAGTGCCATTGGGTAGCTTGAATGAAAAATAGACACCATAATTAGCGTCAAGCCAGGATTTAATATAGGCGATAGCAGTAGCCTGGTCTACTTCATCTTCATCATGCGTAGCAATACGAAAAGCTTCTATATAGCTGATATTATAACGAGGAGCCTTAACTATGTTATCAATATGAACATTTGAGACACCCCCGCATGAGTTATTTCCATCATGCCAGTCTGCGTTGAAATTATCCCAAGGAACCGCATAGCCAACGGCTGAATAAAATGATGCAAAATCTCCCATCCAGCCACCACAACAGGCAAAGTCTTCGCCATCGCCATCACCGTAAGCAGAGTTAACGAATTGTATGGAGATTCTATCATACACGTCATTTTCTTTCAGGTGGGTTATTTCCATGCAGCCGGTGCTTGCCCATACCCAGCAATTTCCGCAACTACCTTGATGGCGGTCTCCCGGCACATATGGCACCCAGCTAAGTAAGCTATGTGAATACGTATCTCCTGATAGTGTTAATAATTTTGTGGAGCTAAGGTTATTCTCCCTTATAGGAGCTATCCGAAGGTTATACAATCCTTCATTCCATCTATCCAGAGTTTCCCTATCAGGACGCATAATAGGATAGGTTGTATCTTCGTTACATTCCACGCAGCCTTCATTTGATTCGCCAGCTGTGATAACAGTCGTCGGGCTTATTACACCCACACTGAGGATAAGCGTTATTACTATGAATACTCCCAAAATCCTTCTAGTTCTCATAATTCACTGTTCCTCCTTGTCACTTTTTAAGTAAACGTTTGATAATATTCTGGTTCCTTATCATTTTAGATAGCATTTTTTAAAGTTCTGTATATAGAGTTAACCTAAAGTCTGTATCCCTTGTTTACTCAAATTACAGTAAAAAAAGTATAATCGATTTACTGTATTAAAATCTATCAACCAAAAGTATTAGAAAAAGGATTATAAATGGTGTATATTTTTAAATTAATAATTGGTCACACGACAGATTTTCTTCTAGCCACTGGAGTTAAATATTAAGGTATACCTTCTCCGTGCATCTGCTAATACATATTTATATCATCGCCTTTCACTGTTGGCTCATTTTTAAGCTTTCATTTCTGAATAAGTCTTGTCGATGTGTGTTATGCATCTTAACCTCAAATCAATGAACGATCACTTTCACCTCATCGATTCCCCAAAAATCTGTTGTTCCGTCTATCAAGGTTCCCTGTACAATAACCGTAATGGTATCTCCAGATTTTGCATCAAGTACGCCCAGTCCGGCTACTTGAAACTTGAGTACTATTGTCTTTCCCGCGATCTCTTCCACCGCTTCTCCGTAAAGGTAGTCCTCCGGGAACGTCACAAAAGCAGTATATACACCTCTGCTGTCGATGTTAATAACTTCAGGTTTGATTTCAACAGGAACTTCAAGACCTGCTGGAGGATTCTCACTAATATCCCCTATGAAACCAGAACTGGCAGAGCCAACCCACACCCTACAGGGTAATGCAAGAGCACTTGTGCCAAATGATACCAAAACAACCAAAGTGACTATCAAAACAAATAAAATTCGTTTCATATTATTCTCCTTTTTATAAACAAACTATGCATCCTGGATTAAGGTGCAGAAGATTATATGCCATATAAAAAAGAAAAACAAGAGAATATTATGAAATAATGAGAACTTGAGTACTATACTGAAGCTCTAATCAACCTGAAACCATGCCGTGTTTTGTTAGTAATGAAAGCCCGATGTCGTGATGGATGATCCTGCAGGTGATTTAGAATAGATCAGTCCTGTATAATTAGCAAAATTATCCTCCCTTTGGATGATGTATGCAATCTAAGAATCTATATAATAGATACAGGTTTGGTATATGGAAATTCTGATCATCGTCGATGACGAAAGTGTACTGAAGAACTTAACTACCTGGTTACAGGAAAGGTATCCTCAGGCAGATATCATAATTATTGATAACAGCTACAAAGGTTTTAACCAGGTGAAAGATTATAATCCCAACCTGGTCATCGCTGTTACGTCAATATTCAATGATGATTACGATATGAGGGATTTCATAAATGCCGTAAGATCCACTTGGCAGTGTCCACTGTACTTCCTGGTAGAAGAAAATAGTGAAATCCAGCGAGTTAAAGCGATAGAACTGGGTGCAGATGAATGCATGAGCCTTCCACTGAAGCCATTAGAGTTCCTGGCGAGAGTAGGAGCTTTACTTCGGGATGTGAGCGGAGATAGTTTTTCTCAGAAAAAGCGGGAGATATTATTAGGAGAAAATTTTGTAATCAATTTAGAATCTGGCACAGTTATACGAGATAAAAACGAAATTTCACTTACTCAAAGTGAGACACGATTATTATCCGTATTAATTAATAATGATGG
>DUFA01000035.1 GCA_011191975.1 Dehalococcoidia bacterium | reverse complement strand
GCTGAGTATTGGCAGCTTATATCAGCTTAAATTTCAACCATACCCCTCCCGTGTCCGGAGCCCCTGGGGGTAATCGGGCTTAGCGACAGGGCTAGCTAATTTACACTGCATGTGCGAATTATTTCTAAAAGACTTCAGTTAGATATTGTGAAGTAAAGAACATCGGGCCGTTTGTCATGCAAATTACTATCTGATATCGTGTGAGTTCATGATCCTACGTTATAAGTGATTGAAGAAAGCGCTAAGCAGTTACTTAATTCACCCTTCGATAATCCCTTGATTCATCTCTATTTTTATGATATTTAAGGCAATCCTACCGTCAATAACCTCTCGTTTGCGGAGTATTGTCCTCTCAAGTCTGTTACGTCTTTAAGAATTAACGCTGCATTTCAAGGCTTTTCTTTTCTGCAAGCTTCTGGAGTTGCTCCAGTGACATCCCATAGCGTCCAAGACCACCTCTTAATCTCGGATCGAGTAAATCCCTTAAAGCGTCGGCCAGCATGTTAAAAGAAAATACTACCAGGGATAGGGCTACCCCTGGCCATACCATCATCCAGGGAGCTATAAGCATGTGTTGACGTCCGGACGTGCTGAGCATACCTCCCCAACTGGGATAAGGAGGTGGTATTCCCAGGCCGAGGAAGCTGAGTGTCGATTCAGCCAGAATCACCATCCCCATACCGGTAGCAACACTGATAATTACGATTGAAACTATATTTGGTATGACATGACGTAAAATTATTTGACGACCTGGAACACCGATAGCTCTCGCTGCTTCAAAATAGACATCTTCTCTGATACGTATGACGGCACTTCTTATCACACGTACCTGTGAGATACCGCCACTCACTCCCAGCACCACTATCACCTGCCAGATACCTGCACCCAGAACAGCCATAATGGTTAAATAAAGTGCGAGTGGCGGAAAGCACATCCAGGCGTCTATAAAGCGTTGTAATATTAAGTCAAACTTTCCGCCAAAGTAACCTGAAGGAACGGCAAGAAGCAGTTTCACAATTACACTGATCGCCTGAGCACCCAGTGCTACGACTATTGAAATACGAGATCCGTAGACAATACGGCTGAGAATGTCTCGTCCCAGGTTATCTGTCCCCAACAAGAACTGGGATGAAGGAGGAGTTAAACGGTCTTCCAGCATAATTTGGTTCCAGCCATAAGAGGCAAGACCCGGACCGCCTTCTTCCGGAGGGGGAAAGCCCAGCCACGTCAGGTCAGCGAAAACGGCAGTAAGAGCAAGTAATATGATTATGATGAAACCGACGAAACCGAGCGGTTTCTCCTTGAATAGACGAATTACTAAGTCAATGAGAATAAAGCGTCGTTTTCGTCTTATGATAACCTCTGATGAGTTCTCTGCCATTTTCTTCTCTCCCCTCTACCGGTAACGGATCCTGGGATCCATCCAGGCGTAGGATATATCAACGATGACATTCATTACCAATATGGCAGTAGCAATCATCGTGTTTATGGCGCTGATTATCGGGTAGTCTCTCCGAGTAAGAGCATCAAGGAAAGCAATGCCCATCCCGGGCAAAGCAAATATCGTCTCTGTAACGATCTGACCGGCAAGTATAGCCGGAATCTGCCCTCCAATGACGGTTATTACCGGAATAAACGCATTTTTGGCGGCATGCCTCATCAGGACGGTCCGTTCTCTAAGTCCCTTCGCCCAGGCTGTCCTGATATAGTCCTGTCTTAAAACTTCCAGCATCATTGTGCGTGTCAGCCTGATCATTAACGCCGAGGAAGCAGCTCCCGTCAGGAAAGCCGGTAGAAGAAATTGTTTCAGGTTTTCTAATAAATTCTCGGTAATAGGGACATAGATTATGTTAGGCATCGTACCCCACCAGATCGATGGGTAGACTATCACCATCGTCATCAGCCAGAAACCGGGAATAGAGAGTAACACAATGGCAAAGATACGCCCTGTATAATCCATCAAACTATCCTGTCGGGTAGCCATGAACATACCTATCGGCAGGGCTATAGCCCAGCTTATCAGCAAAGATAGAAAACCGAGCTCAACAGTTACCGGGAGTCTTGACTTTAATATATCGGTTACAGGTTCGTTATCCCACAGGGAGTGTCCCAGGTTACCCTGAAGCATACCGGAGAATTCGCCTGTTTCCTGTGGTACGATTCCCAGCCAGCGTCCGTACTGGACAGGTAAGGATTCATCCAGTCCAAGGGCTTTTCTGAGGTCTTCAACGTCCTGAATATCTGTTGACCCTTCTGACACCCATTCGGAAACCATCATGTCCAGCACGTCACCCGGGATGAAGCGTACAAGCATAAATACTATTACAGTCACTAAGAACAGGGTAGGTATTATTAATAGTATTCTTCGAATCAGATAAGCACGCATATCAAACGATTTCTTATTTTATTTTCAATTTGGTAAGGTTTTTTGTACCATGTCGGATAGGCCAACCTTATCAATCATCCGACACTTCCTGCTTCGAATAAAAGCATAAGAGTGTTTATCATAAAAGTTATAAGTTGTCAATGTCCATTTGTAATAGTATAATGTCGAATCAACTGCATCAGGAATAGGGAAAACATCTTGACATGCTGAAGTAA
The DNA here is from genome assembly GCA_011191975.1 of Dehalococcoidia bacterium. GTDB lineage: Bacteria > Chloroflexota > Dehalococcoidia > Dehalococcoidales > UBA2162 > MGML01. The sequence continues at coordinate 1,148 of DUFA01000035.1, read as the reverse complement.
AGCATTTATACTACCACCTACTAATCAAGAATTATCATACATGCTATCATATGTGATATTACAATTCAATAGATGGAGTGAATATGTAAAATAAGAAAAAGACCGGTAACTGCTTAAATAAGTAAAGCTGGTCCTTCCGAGAAAACCTGATTCGTGAGTGATAACAACTCACCTTGGCTTAAATACTGATCAATATCATCTCGTGTTCTGAGTCCTGGGAGTAATCGGATTTAGCGTCATGACCAGCTAAGGAGGTGATGCGCCTCGAGAAGAAAAGATTCGATAACCAAAGAGAACATTGACTTAAGGGAGACATCGAAATAAGAATGTTTATATGTCTCCTAAATTTAAAGTGGAGGTGAAACGATAGTAATGAAAAAGATCGCATGGTTGACTATAAGTGTAATGATGGTGCTTTCACTGGTCCTGGTTTCGTGTGGTACAACCGAAGATACCGGAGGAAAGGTAACAGAGGAAGATAAAGGGCAAAAAGTGACCGTAGGAGGAGAAGAAGAGAAAAAGGAAGAGGTGAAAGAGGAGGAAGTATCGTCTTCTATGGGGCCAGAGTATGGTGGCACGCTTAGACTCGCCCAGACAATGGACAGCACCAATTTCGATGATGTCGTTACCCGTGGATTCGTTCAGGGCGTCACATTCCTGCAGACTAACGAGTCGATGTGGAGGGGCGACTGGGCAAAAGGACCTGCCGGTGGCTACGGTACCAACGAATGCGACTGGGTTGGTGCCTATGATGTCTTTTCCCATAAGAGAGGTTTTGCGGCAGAAAGCTGGGAATGGAGTGTTGATCCCGCTACGGATCAAGGGATTCTCGTCTACCAGATCCGGGACAACGTGCATTATGCTCTCAACCCGAATAGTGAGGCCAGCAAACTGGTCGGAGGTCGAAAAATGACCGCTGATGATGTTGTCTTCTCCTTCACACAGGTAATGACAGACTCCAGGGCTTATATGTACCGGGCCTATCCCTCAATGAGAAAATCGTTTCATTGCGAGAAAACCGGGCCCATGGAGGTTACCGTTACCGTAGATTCATCTGATTTAATAACCGCTATAGCCAAATTCGGTAATTATGTTGGCGTGGTACCTCACGAAGTGGTCGAGAAATACGGTGACATGGCGAGTTGGAG
>DUFA01000034.1 GCA_011191975.1 Dehalococcoidia bacterium | reverse complement strand
TGACTTTTGAGACAGGCTCTGAAGAGATTGGGAAACTGTACAAGTTTTACATTTTGAGTATTTAGTATATTCGAAGAATTAAGAGATATAGATATTTAGGTTACCTTTCTATGGATTCATCAGAGGTCTAGTTCATGCTTTCCCCAACGTTCTAGTTTAGGATTTGTGGGTCGGTATTTAGTATCGTCGTATTGTATATGAACAACATCGTTTTACCACTGAGATCAAAATTTTCAAATATCAGCTCTTTCCTGACGTACCTTAGATCGAACAGAATAACCTTGTTGAAGTGTTGAGCCAGAAATGGAGCTAATGAGTGTGAGTAAGAGTCCTTGAACACTATTAATTCTTTATCGGTTTGCAGTTTATTATTCTCGATAACGGTTATGGGACCTAATCCCCCAATAAAAGCATCATAAGGATCAAGACTCTCGATTCTATCTCTGAAATAAATCGAATTATAGTCTTGATAATCCTCAAGTGTTTCGTATCTACGTACCGTCATGGCATCCAGGTAATCATTATGGGCGAAATATATGCTATCTTTCTCGATTGACTTCACAGCTGCTTTCCCATAATTACTGCCTACATACGAATCTGTTGCCAATTCCAAAGTGTAATTTGTAATTGGTTCATATCCCATCGCTGAAATCAATATTTCGTATGCACGAATAGCCCCTTCTGTAGTCCAGTGGTGGTCGGTTACGTAGAAAAGATTTTCATTACCTTCCGTGGCAAGATCCATAAGGTTAACATATTTAGCATCAACATTCTGCTTCAAATAATCCGCAATAGTGGTCTGATCAGACAGAAGGTATTTGTTTCTATCAAGCATCTGTGATTTTGATGGTATGATTGACAGGTATGTGCTTTCAGAATTGATTACACTAATGATGTCGTCGATAAGAGTAGCAGCACGTTCGATATAGCGCTGGTTGATACCATAGAACTTGTCATACAGATTGTCGTTTACAACATATACTTCGTTATTCTCTTTCTTAAACAGAATCCCTCTTTCGACAAAGGATTTAATAGCTCTGAAATCTTCTCTTAGGACTGCCTGATCCTGCAGGAAATCTCGATAGTCTTCTGCAAAGTTTCCATCAAATATCGCTCGCGTTGATATCGCGGGGGATTGAGCGAGTTTTCGTCTCTCACTTTCACTGATTTCCTCAGGCTTTTTCAAAAGACCGGAGATAGTCAATCCAAATATAACCAATAAGAAGATGCCACTTGTTATTATGTTTATATATTTCATAAGCAAACTCACTAGAACCTGAAATACAGGAACGGGTTGAATGATGAATCAACAAGATACGCAATACTTATTGTCAGCATAGCCAAGTAAAACACCGGCATGATTATCGCTCTAACAATTATAGTATTTGAGTATCTCTCATAAACGTTTTTAAACAGTGGTGTAGCACCTATTCCAGAAATCAGCAAGAGAACCAGATTTGATCTCAGTATGTAAACAGACTCAAAATTGACAACGTCAATCCCGTTCACACCAATCATGTTGCCAAGATAGTGTAATATCTCAGCAGGAGTACCAAGCTCGAAGATTACCCAGCTAATTACCACGATCAGTAATGTGTATAAATGCCCCACAGCGGCTGGTAATCTTTCCAGTATTTTACCTAGAAAAAGCCTTTCGACAAGTAATAGTACCCCGAAATAGAAACCCCAAAACATGAAATTCCAGCTTGCTCCGTGCCAGAATCCTGTCAAAGACCAGACGACAAGAATATTGAATATCCACCTTGGCATTGACACCCTATTTCCACCAAGCGGGATATAAAGATAATCCCTGAACCACTGGCTGAGCGACATATGCCATCTTCTCCAGAACTCGGTGATACTCTTCGATATATAGGGGAAGTTGAAGTTCTCCTGATAATGGAAACCAAACATTCGACCAAGTCCGATAGCCATATCACTATAACCGGAGAAGTCGAAATAAATCTGGAATGAAAAAGCGAGAATCCCAAGCCAACTTAGTAGTATGGAAGGATCTACTGTCGTCTTTGATAACTCCCAGATAAGGGCAACATTATTAGCAATGAAAACTTTCTTTCCCAGACCGATTACAAAGCGGTGAATGCCTTCGGTAAACATGGCAAGCGAATGTTTTCTGCCTGTAAGGTCTTCAGCTATTGTGTTGTATCTTACGATAGGGCCGGCTATCAACTGCGGGAAAAGTGTGATGTATGTTGAAAGTGTTATCGGACTCTTTTGTAGAGGAGCGTTGTTCCTGTAAACATCTATTGTGTATGAAAGGATTTGAAAGGTGTAAAAACTAATACCTATTGGCAGGGGCAGATAGAGAGGTTCGATACCAGTACCTAAAATATTGTTGACAGTTACTACCAGGAAATCAGCATACTTGAAAAACCCCAGAAGTGATAAGCTGATGACGATCGATGCTGCTAAGGCTATTTTTGACTTCGGTGTACCTCTGTATTTGTCGATTGGAAAAGCAAGAGCATAGTTAATGAGACAGGAAAAGATCATCAAGAATACGTAAATCGGCTCTCCCCAGGCATAGAAGAACAAACTGGCAATTAGAAGTAAGGAGTTCTTTAGCTTTCTGGGAGTAAGAACATAAAGGAGTAGTACGGATGGTAGAAATCTAAATAGGAATTCTAAACTGCTGAATACCATTCATTATCCTCTATTCGATGGTTCTGAATGCCTCAGCTAACGCTTCTTTTTCCTCTGGTATGGGGTTTATGATCATAAAGATGACATTTCCACGGCTCTCGATAATGACATCCTCTAAAGTAAATCTGACACATACCAGCCTATCGGGATTAATATTTTCTTTTAATGTTGTCTTTATTTTTTCAACATCACCTTTATTGGTAGCTTTAATGATATACAGCACTCTTGTATCAACTCGTATCATAGGCACTACCGCTACAGAATCAGTAAATTCTGGATAATCAGTAGAACCTAGATAGAATTCTCTGTCTTCGTCATTATCTAGAGTCACTCTCTCCGGTGCTCGAAAAGTAACCCCGGATTCTTCGAAAATTTTATCTGCAATTTTACTCGCAGTTCCTGATGGTGCAGATTCTGCTACTCCGCAACCAATTAAAACAAACTGCGAAAGGATTAGCGTATACAATAAAATTGTTAATTTATGCGTTTTGGTAAAATTCATCTTATCTCAGTAAATTCACGTATCTTAGAAAAACTGCAATGTGTAAAGTCGATATCTCTTTTAGTCTGCTTATTCAATATTATTAAAAGCTTCGGCAAGGGCTGTTCTTTGCTCCAGGTCAGAATTGATCGTCATAAAGATTACATCTCCTCGGCTATCAATAACCACATCTTCCATGGAAAAGGTTACACAGATCAACTTGGTTGGATCTATATTATCGTTCAGCTTGGTTTTGATTGTCTCCACATCCCCTTTATTTGCGGCCTTGATAACGTATAACACTCTCGTATCGATGTTAATCATAGGAGTAATTACTATCGAATCAGCGAATTCTGGATAGTCTAATGAACCCAGATAAAATTCCATATTTTCAGCTGATATCTCCTGGGACATTCCGAAAGATTGTACCTCAGCCTGTTGAAAAACCTTCTCAGCTATTTCCACTGCAGTGCCTGTCGGTACAGATTCACCTTCAGTACATGCACTAAGAACGGTAATTGACAATATGGTAATTAATAGAAATACTATTAGCTTTTTCATTGCATTTAATCCCCCTTCAGATTTATTAATCCATTATAGCTTGGATTGTTATTAACGACTAGAACTCTTTCTGATGTTGTTGATGTTAAGGGAAATAGTGCTAGAATTCAACACTATGAGCTATTTATTATTTTTATCGTTAATTTTAAGATCCCATCCCCCGTGATTACCTACATAATCATGCTAGTTCTTGAAATTCTACTTTCTGACTAAAAGAGAGTGCCGAAAAAGTCCTCTTTGCAAGCTGCAGATAATAAGGCTGTCCCACGCGTGATATGAGGCTAAATGCATGATAAAATATGGGTAACAAACCAGCAGGAGGTGCTC
>DUFA01000033.1 GCA_011191975.1 Dehalococcoidia bacterium | reverse complement strand
TGATCCTGTTATGGAGTTCGACTGCCTGTGCAAGATCTTCCTCAGTAACAGCTTTTCCGGCGTAGTTCCCGATGCTTTTCCTGAAAGTGTTCAGTTCGTGTTTATAGAATCCCAGCGATGAGTCATCGATAGAATGCGGCAGGTTGACCAGGTGAGAATAAGGAACATCGAGGCTGTATTTCCAGATATCATAGGTCCGGCTGATACTGTCGCAGGCATGAGGGATAACCAGCCCGTCCAGGAAGTCGTACCTTCCTTTCAACGTCACGTCGTAGGCGCTTCGCACCACCGGGCAGATTATCGTCTCCATCTGTGTATCGGCACGGGTTATCGGCTCGTTTACGTCCCCTTTTATCCTGAAAGGGATAAATCCTGCCGCCGTGATTATTTCCACCGGCGTAAACGCGCACAGGTATCCGATCACCTTCCTGCCCTGCTCGTGCAGTTCACGGGCTCGGTATCCATAATCATTGTAATATTTATCAACTTGTTTCAGGTAATTATTGGTCATTTAGGACCTCAATATGGGTTTCTTCAATGTTACAATAAACTCCATCAAAATAAAAAGACCGGGGAGTTGGCCCGGCTGGTAGAGAGTTTAATCACAGCGTAGACAATGAAACTAAACGTTTTCAAATAGATGTACGCGTACTGTAAAAAAAACATCCAAATATTGTTTATGTGGTAATAATGAACGAAAAATCGTTTGAAAAGTTCTGCGTATTATTTACTCGTCGTTACGAAAGTTCTTGCAAAGACACCTTTAATATTTCAGAAACATCAACAATATGCCCACATACTAAATGTGATAAATGTAGAAAACAAACGAAATTACTACTATTATTTGGCTTCCATTTTCTCTTTAATATTAGCCAACGCCATGTCGACCACTCGTTCACTCCGCTGTATGGCAAGCAATTCACCGACTTTGCCAATCACCGGTGTTGGTATTTTGTACTCTAACTCATAATCCACCCGGGTTCCGCCAGCCTCACGTTTAAAATTCCAGGTTCGAGTACTTTCAACGCCACCTGTATTTTTTACGACTCTCAGTGTATTGGTTTGATTTCTTGTTACCTGTGCTTCTCCTTGAAAAAGAATACCGAATAACTTAAAGTCCCATTTCCATTTCTGATTATGCCCTTTACCTGTAACATCTCGGATATTAGTTACGCTGGGATGCCACTCCATCATGTTCATTGGATCATCCAAATACTCGAATACCTTCTCAACAGGGGCATTAATTAATATGCTTCTCGTAATCTTTGCCATTATGTTACCTCCGTTTAATTTCCAGACAATCTGGGGTGATTTAGTTTAATTTACACCTGCTGACAAGCCAACATATGTATATTATGTTGTATATTATGTAATATTATGTATTAGGATTTGCTGAACCAATGAAAAAGATTAACGGTATCAACCGGCTATAGGTATGATGTGACAAACATGAAGAGTAATTGTTTAGGCTGGAATAGATTTCGATCTGTTAACAGATCAGTTTTGACTGACACTAGTTTCGACCGATCCTGTCTCGAACTGGCTGTTATACAGAGAAGCATAGAAACCATCCTTCGCCAGGAGTGTCTTGTGATTCCCCTGCTCGACGATATCGCCGTCTCTCATCACCAGGATCACATCGGCATTGCGGATAGTTGACAGGCGATGAGCAATGATAAAACTCGTCCGTTCTTTCATCAGTTCATCCATGGCTTTCTGAATCAGGACTTCAGTCCTTGTATCGACCGAACTCGTCGCTTCATCGAGAATGAGGATTTTCGGATCGGAAAGGATAGCCCTGGCAATCGTCAGCAGCTGTTTCTGACCCTCTGAAATATTTGTGCTTTCTTCGTTTAGTTCCATGTCATACCCATACGGCAGAGTTCTTATAAAATGGTCGGCGTTAGCCGTTTTAGCAGCTTCGACAACCTGGCCGTCAGTGGCAGTAAGATCACCGTACCTGATATTTTCACGGATCGAACCGTTAAACAGCCACGTATCCTGCAGCACCATCCCGAACATGTCGCGAAGATTATTTCTAGTCAGGCAGGTAATATCGGTACCGTCGACAGAGATAGCACCAGAATTTAGATCATAGAAACGCATCAGCAATTTTACAATGGTCGTTTTCCCGGCACCGGTCGGTCCAACAATTGCCACTTTCTGCCCCTGCTTGATATCGGCGGAGAAATCATGGATGATGATCTCCTCCGGATTATAACCGAACCGCACATTCTTGAAGGATATATTTCCGGTAACTGAGGGCAGTTTAACAGCATCAGCGAGATCCAATATTTCTTCTTCCTCATCCAAAAATTCGAATACACGTTCGGCAGCAGCCGCCGTCGCCTGGATAACATTGGCTATATTGGCGACCTGGGCGATCGGTTGTGTGAAAGACCTCACGTATTGTATAAAGGCCAAGATATCTCCTACCCCGATGCTTCCCCGTATCGCCAGATATCCGCCGAGAATGCTCACCAGCACATATGAGAGGTTCCCCACGAAGGTCATTATCGGCATCATCATTGTAGAGAGGAACTGGGACTTCCAACCGGCTACGTAAAGTTCCTCGTTCAATTCGTTAAACTTTCGGATGGATTTTTCCTCACCGTTAAACGCTTTCATAACAATATGACCACCGTACATTTCCTCTACATGTCCGTTCACATGTCCGAGGTATGCCTGCTGCCTTCTAAAATACTTCTGTGATTTTCTCACTATCAGGCTAACCAGTCCCGCTGAAAGCGGCAGGATCACAAGGGCTACCAGAGTCATCAGCCAGCTGATGGTCAGCATCATGACAAGGACACCGACGATAGTAGTCACGGAAGTGACAATCTGCGTCATATTCTGCGTCAGCGTCATGCTGATGGTATCGACATCGTTCGCGACACGACTTTGAACTTCGCCGTGGGTCTTCGTATCGAAATATTTCAACGGCATCCGTTTTATCTTCTCGGCGATTTCCTTCCTGAACTGATACGTAATCTTCATGGCTATCCCGGACATGATATATCCCTGGATGTAGTTGAAAACAGCGCTAAGGAGGTAGAGAACCAGCAACAGCAGGGCTATCTGACCGATATACTCGAAATCGATGGCCGCCCCGGGGACATTCATGACTTTCGCCACAGCTCCTTCGAAAAGCCGGGTAGTAGCATTACCCAGGAGTTTCGGACCGATTATTGCGAAAATTGTACTAGCTATAGCGAACACAAACACAATGACAAGTGAGAACCGATACGGTTTCAGATATGTCAGGAACGTCCTGAAGGCTTTCCTGAAACTCTTCGGCTTCTCACCACCCATCATTCCAGGACGCATACCGCCGCCCATTGGCCCCCCTCCTATCGGTTGTGTACCACCGGGCGGCGGTCCACCACCAGGGGGAGGCCCTCCACCTTCCGGAAATCGTGTTCCGGGACCGGGCATGCCGCCATTTCCGGGTTGTCCGTTACCGCGCCGCATCATTGGGCTAACTCCTCGGCTGAAAGCTGGGACAGTGCGATTTCCTGGTAGACTTCACAGTCTTTCATAAGCTGTTTGTGGGTACCGATACCGGCAACTTCTCCGTCGTCCAGCACCAGTATCTGGTCGGCCGACATTACGGTGCTGACACGCTGGGTTACTATCAGAACTGTAGCATCGGCCGTTTCCTTCTTTAAAGCTCTCCTCAGAGCTTTATCCGTCCGGTAATCCAGCGCAGACAGGCTGTCATCGAATATATAGATTTCCGGTCGCTTAGCCAGGGCACGAGCAATAGCCAGTCTCTGTTTCTGTCCTCCTGACAGGTTTGTCCCGCCCTGGGCTATATCGAGTGACCGGCTGTTTTCCTTCGACCTGACAAAATCTTCCGCCTGGGCTGTCCTGATATATTTCTTCACTTCCTCATCGGTAGCATCTTCATTGGCATACCTGATATTACTTTCAACGGTACCTGAAAACAGCACGGCTTTCTGAGGAACGTACCCTATCCTGTCTCTCAGGTCATGCTGCCGTGCCTTCCTTACATCGACACCATCGACGAGTATCTCTCCCCCGGTCACATCATAGAACCGCGGTATCAGGTTTATTAGGGTAGACTTGCCACTGCCGGTACTGCCGATAAAGGCAGTTGTCTGACCGGGCATTGCAGTGAAATTAATGTGCTTTAATACATCGTCCTCGGCGCCCGGGTAACGGAAAGAAACATTCCTGAATTCCACCACTCCTTTTTTCTCCGGCAGCACTTCCTGCGGCTGCCTGGGATCGGTGATCACAGGATCGGTTTCGAGCACCTCGCTTATTCTCACAGCTGAAACGATGGCACGCGGCAGCATGATAAACACCATGGACACCATCAGGAACGCCATGATAATCTGCATCGCGTACTGCATGAATGCCATTATGTCACCGACCTGGATAGTACCGGCATCTATCTGATGAGCGCCTACCCACACGATTAAGAGCATTACCCCGTTCATGATAAGCATCAGCGCCGGCATCAGGAATACCAGTACACGGTTAATGAAAAGATTAACTTTCGTCAGATCGGCATTAGCCACATCAAACCGTTTTTCTTCGTGCTCCTGGGCGTTAAAAGCCCGGATAACCATCAGACCGGATAACATTTCCCGTGTTACAAGGTTCAGTTTGTCGATAAAGGTCTGTATGGACTGAAATTTCGGGACAGCAACTATCATCATCACGATAAGCAGTGTCAGCACCAGGCCGACCGCAGCCGCGATAATCCACAGCATCGACTGGTCAGCGCCAATCACTTTTATCACCCCGCCGACTCCCAGGATCGGAGCATAAAATACCACCCGGAACAGCATCACCATCAGCATCTGGATCTGGGTTATGTCATTAGTCGAACGGGTAATCAGGGAAGCAGTGGAAAGCCTGTCGAATTCGGCACTGGAAAAACTCTCGACCTTCTCGAATAACTGCCGGCGGACATTCCTGCCCATAGCAGCGGCAATACGGGCTGATAGAAAACCGACCGCTACCGAAGCAGCCGCACTGCCAAGGGTGATGAGCAGCATCAATAGACCCACCCTCAGTATGTAGCCCGTCTGAACACTGCCCGTATCCAGGCCGATGGCGTTATATCTGGTCGCAATATAGGCCACTGTAGCCTGCTCCTTTAAACCGTCCGGCAGATCTTCTGCAAACTGAATCGCAGCGGTGCGAATCTCTTGAATCCGGTCTTCCGGTAGTTGAGCAAGCAGCGTAAAAGGATCCACACCTTCCGGGATTTCCATGTCGGCATCACCATATGCAGCCAGTCCGTGCTGCTCGATACCGGTCACAATCGGGATTATATTAATGAATATCGCATCCAGTTCATCGATCTCTTCTGTCGTTTCTGCTTTTAAGGTATATAAGGAGATATCAGCTAAGGCAGGATAATCCTCCAGATATTTTTTATACTCACTTTCACCAAGAGCCTGTCTTTCGAGTAATACGTAGCCTGAGTCGATGCGCGCTTTCTCTTCATCCATCATGATAATGGCAAGTTTTTCGTATTCAGCTGATTCGATAGCCTTTGGCACGGCATTTTCAATACCGTTCTGCTGTATACCGACATTTACTATATCAGCCATATATCCGGGCAAAGACAGGTCAGCCATAGCCTGGGCATACAGGAGGATAAATATCACTCCGATCAGCCAGATAAACGGTTTTAGAGGTTTAATCAGTTTTATCATATATATAGAAGGTACCTTTATTCCAATGTTAATTACTGCATGGGTTTATCCACGCAGTACTTCTTTTTAGGTGAATAATTTGGACGGATATGTTTCATCAGAACTGGAGCTTAGCCCCGATTTCTTTTAACGTCTTCAGGGCAGCTGACATTTCGGCAAGCTCATCCGGAGTCAAACTCGATAGTATTTGTTTTATATTCTGTTTTATTTTACGTCTGACCTCGCGAAGGAGAATTCTACCATGTTCCGTCAACACTATATTAATAACCCGCCTGTCTTTTTCATCCGGATGCCTTTCCAGTACATCCAGTTTCACCAGTTTATCAATCGCCGCAGTCATCTGTGACTTGCTCATACTTGTCATCCTGGCCAGTTCTGTAACCGTCATATCCCTTTCACTCAGTATCTCCATAATACCAAAGTGGAGACGTGACAGGTCACCTGAAATGCCGCCAAGGTCCATCCTGAGAAGTTTTCGATGAAACAGGGGAAGAACCTGCGCCATACTGTCCAGGATACTGTCTATAATTTTGTTTTCCATAACCAGCTCAAACCAACCATTAAGGAATAGGTCATTAACAGAACAGTTCACTAAATGAACTATTATACAATATAATTTATTAGTTAGCAATATATAGCTAAAAAAAGAGAGAGGTTTGTATCCTCTCTCTAATCAACACTCAAAGGTATTGATATTTAATTAATAACTTCTGAATCCTTGAGATTGACGATATCTTCCCAGGTATAGCCGAGTTCCAGCAGGATTTCCTCAGTATGCTGTCCGAGTTCCGGCGCTTCACGCTGCACCGCAGCCGGAGTATCATGGAAATCCCAGGGGAAACCGAGCATTTTAATCTGTCCCCAGACAGGATGATCGACTTCGATTACGTACTTGTTCGCTTTCGCCTGCTCATCCTGAAATACCTCGGTTGGCGACTGTACAGGAGTAAAAATAATTTCCGATTCTTTGAAGATGCCCATCCATTCGTCGCGGTTTTTAGTGGTAAATCTTTCATCCAGAATAGCTACCAGTTCCTTACCATTGTCATGCCTGGCTTCAATGGTGTTGAATCGCGGATCATGCTCAAGTTCTTCCAGCCCCATCGCCTTGCAGACATTTGGCCAGTATCTGTCCGGCTGGAGATGGGCGATGACGATCCACTTGCCATCTTTACACTGGTAGTGATTGTAGATCGGATTACCGGCTTCGGCTCTCTTCAACCGTGGGAATTCCTGCCCGAGAACTCCCGGTGCAGCAAAGTTTACCCCGTGCAAAGCAATCAATGAACCCATCAAAGAAGTATCGACAAGCTGTCCTTTTCCTGTCTTCTCTCTGGCATAGAGAGCGGCAGTAACTGCCCAGGCGCAGATAAGGCCACCCTGTTCATCACCCATCCCCGGAATCAGCGTTCCCGGAGGTCCGTCCCGCTCGCCGCACATCATCATCGTACCGGAACGTGCAATTCCCGTGTAGTCGAACGACAAAGCATTCGCATCAGGTCCTTCTCTGCCCCAGCCCGAAGCGTGAGTATAGATAAGACGAGGATTCATCTTTGAAAGAACATCATAGGTAATACCAAGTCGCTTCGGAGCGCTTATACTGAGATTTGTTAAAAATACATCGGCCTGCTTGATAAGTTCAAAGAAAATTTCCTTGCCCTGTTTGGTGCTCAAGTCTAGAACAATACTGCGTTTATTACGATTACAGCTCTCGAAGTAATAATTTCTACCCTTTAGTCCAGTATCAGCGCCTACAATCCTCATCATCCCCCGTGCCGCGTCGCCTTCTTTCGATTCTATCTTGATAACTTCAGCGCCAAGATCGCCCAGTCTCATACCGGCTACGGGCCCCTGCTGAAACTGCGTAAGTTCCACCACCCTGACTCCCTCCAGCGGTCCAGCCATAATATACCTCCTGTGAAAGAAGTTAACCGGAATCCGGTCTATTCATTCTTTTCAGTTCAGAATGTGGATAAACATCAGCAGCTCATGGACAATTATACAGAATTCGGCGGGAGAATATAAACCCAACACTTGATAAATTCGGTAGGAATGTCATTTCCCCCTTTCGAAAAGGGGGAGTAAGGGGGATTTCAAAATCCCTTTCTGTCTCCCTTTAACAAAGGGAGAGGTTACCGTTCAGCAAGCAATTCAAATGCCAAAGAAGCCGGTAATTTTACCGGTACAGTAATAAAACCTGAAATTTCAAATACACTCTGATATAATCTCTGGTACTTTGAGTTTAAGGAGAGTTGCTATGAGTATGGATAAACAGGCTGTTGTCACGACGAAAAGCGGAAAACTTGAGGGGGTATACCAGGATGGCTTATACGTGTTCAAAGGCGTTCCCTATGCTGAACCTCCGTTAGGGAAACTCCGCTGGATGCCGCCGCAGCCGGTGAAAAAATGGGACGGTGTACGACCGGTAAAAGACTATGGTGCTATGGCCCCGCAACTCGCGATGGTGGCGCCGAGTGACTCACCCGGAATGCCGAACTTCGGCAATGTTCCGCAGAGTGAGAACTGCCTTTTTCTGAATATCTGGACACCAGGTCTGGATGATAAAAAAAGACCGGTTATGTTCTGGATACACGGCGGTGCTTTCATCATCGGGGCAGGTTCCGAGACATTCCTGGACAGCGGCGTCCTGTCAAAACGCGGCGATATCGTCCTTGTCAGTATTAATTACCGGCTTGGAGCGCCCGGATTCCTGAACCTGAACGAAATTACCGGCGGCAGGATACCGTCAACCGGAAATGAAGGTATTCTCGACCAGGTAGCAGCATTGGAATGGGTTCAGGAAAACATCGCTGCTTTCGGAGGTAATCCTGACAACGTTACTATTTTCGGATTTTCCGCTGGTGGAATGAGTATCGGAACACTACTGGCACTTCCGGCAGCGAAAGGCACTTTCCACAAGGCGATGAACCGGAGTGGCGCAGCGAATGTCATATCAACGATGGATAACGCCGTAAATATAGCAAAGCAATATCTTGGACTATACAACTTAAAGGGTAACGAAGTTGATGGTATAAGAAACCTTACTACGCAACAGCTTCTCGACGGACAGCAAAAACTCGGAGAACGACTTCGAGAGCAGGAAATGCGTGCGACACCGTTCCAGCCTGTTGTGGACGGTAAGGCGCTTCCTGAACTGCCGATTGTGGCAATCAGGAACGGCAGTGCCAGAGATATCACTCTCATGGCAGGGAACTCTCGTGATGAACTCAAGTCCACATACCGGATGAATCCGGCAATGAAAGACCTGGATGAAGATGGAATGATCGAAAGGCTGAAAGCCAACCTTCCACCGGATATAGTCCCGGGACTGGTACAGGCATACCGTGAATCACTCAAACTTGAAAATCCCGCTGTCACGCCGCTTGATATGTTCGGGAGTATCAACACCGACTTGATGTTCCGGATACCCACCATCAGGCTGATCGAAGCACAACGCGATAATGGAGTGAAATCATATAATTACTTGTTTGCATATAAATCGCCGGCAATGGGCGGCGTACTGGGGGCAATGCACGGACTGGATAATCCCTTCCTGTTCGGAACTCTCGACTCTCAGTTCACGGGAGACGGACTGGAACAACAGAGTATGGCTATTAAAATGCAGGATTCCTGCGTCGCGTTTGCCCGTACCGGTAATCCATCTTGCGACAGCATTGGTACTTGGCCAGAGTACGGAATCGATCGGAATACCATGGTCTTCGATATAAATACGCGTGTTGAAAAAGCACCGTACGAAGAAGAACGCCGTGCCTGGGACAGCTATGACTATACGACCACGAAACCGATGTAATACTCTTGGTCGTTGAGAGATTCCGATTACTTCTGTTCGTCCTTCGACAAGCTCAGGACGAACGGACTTCAGTTATTGCGAAACCCGGTGTTAATCCGCCTGAGACGGAAATTGTAACGATCTATATAAAACGAAAAGTAGAAGTTTCGCCACAGGCGGATCATCCTTAAAAAACATTCACTTCAGTCATTGACAGTTTCACCATCGATCGGTCTGATAAGGAACCTGTTTATAGTGGAAGTTGGTGAGAGTCGACCCCACGTAGTGAGTTATAAACTCAGCATCCAATGTTTTCTATTTACAATTACTTTTTCGGAAAGGGTACGTGTTGTTCACATACAATATAAGGCGTATAATCTGCATATCCAAAAAGACTTCTTTTCAGATCACTCCGACGCTAGACCGCACAACTTACTATATATTGATACTTCAGAAATTAGCTCGTTTTATATCGTATCAAAGAGGCTAAAACCGACAATATCACTAAAAATACAGCGAGGGAAATATTGATGATTTTGCTAAAGAAGTAGAAGCAAGAAAAAGGTCAGGTACGGAAAGAAAGATAAGCCCGATCAATGAAGGGTAACTGATACAGAGAACCTGTTGTACCATGCTCTTCTTTGATATGATAAACAGGAGTTTGTCAGGTTTTTCGAACTGCGGATTATTTATATACTGCGAAGGTTGTGATTAACATATGTATGCGGATTTACATATACACTCTACATTTTCGGACAGTACCAGAACGCCTGAAGATATAGTACACGAGGCAAAAAAACAACAGGTTTCATTATTGTCGGTATGCGACCATGCTTCAATTGGTTCATACGAACGGCTGGCTGCCGCCTGCAGTCAAAACAACATTACTTATATTCTTGGTATAGAGTTGGGCGCGACTCTCAAAAGAGAAAGCTATCATGTTTTAGCGTATAATTTTGATAAGCAAAACAGAGAAATGCTTGAGTTGATTAGACAGCAATACACACAAAGCCAAAAAGACTGCGAAAACATGATTGCAAAGATGTGTGTTGATTATCCGCAATTATCACTTTCCGATTATATTTCATTTGAATGCCCCAAAGAGCTGGGGGGATGGAAATATGCCCATTATGCTATTGAGAGAGGAATTTTTAAGACATATGATGAAGCCAGTGAATATATTTACTTAAAGTATATGGAAACCAGTGAAGATGAAATTTCAATCGAACAATTTTGCTCTCTCGTAAAACGAGCAAACGGCGTTCCGGTTCTTGCTCACCCAGGTAATGATTTCCCGGATAAGCTCCGTTCTTTTTTGCACGATATGCAAGATAATGGTATAGCAGGTATCGAGTGTTTTTACCCCTCACACAGCAAGGAATCCACAGAAATATACGTTGATTACTGCCGAAAAAACAATCTGAGGATAACTGGAGGATCGGATTGTCACGGAGAATACGATAAATCTGAAGGCTTTACAATTGGAGCATTACATATCCCCGTGGATATGCTCAACCTGAGAGGTATAGTATAAGCATAATATGAAAACGGTTCAGATAATAATAGACACGATGTGATTTAACAACATGCTAGAAAAAGCACGGCATTGTTTCCTCTGAGAATCGTCCTAATACGCGATTTTCATACTTGATGGTGGCGATGGCAAGCGACATGAGTGTTTCAGGGGGAGTTTGACTCTCCTCCGCCTCCACCATAAACCGAGTCTGCTATCCCTGCTTCTGAAGGTACCTCTGGGCAGACATACCGGCAGCCGCACCGTCGCCTACTGCGGCGGATACCTGCCTTGGAGAATCACTCCTGATATCTCCGGCGGCAAAGATGCCCGGTAGATCTGTCTCCATCCATTCGTTCACCTCTATCTGACCGTTATTGGTAAGAGGAACGATTCCTTCAAGGTAAGAAGTATTTGGATCAAGGCCGATATGGACAAGTACGCCATCGGTCTTGATGATGTCTTCCTCACTTTCCCCATTTCTTACAATTCTAATACCTTCGACCTGCCCGTTACCGATGATCTCCTTCACCATCGTACCGGTATAGACTTCCATTTTCGGATTTGCCTTCAGCCTGTCCTGCAGGATAGCGGTCGCATTCAACTGCGGCATAGCTTCGACGACGATCACTTTATCGGCTATTTTGGAAAGGTAAAGGGCTTCGGTAATCCCGGAGTCACCACCTCCGCATACAACTATCGTCTTCCTGGCAAACTGACCTCCATCACAGAAAGCACAGTTGATTACACCTTTATCTCTGAATTCTTCTTCACCGGTGACACCAAGTCTCTTCGGCACGGAACCTCCGGCAAAAATAACCGCCCCCGTAGTAAATCCCTTGCCGTTAATGCAGCCAACCCATTTACTGCTGGAGAATATCTCTATAGTCGACACTTCAGCCTGTTCGAATTTCAGACCGAAAGTCGTCGCCTGCTTTACCATCTGGGCGGCAAGTTGAGATCCAGCAACACCGTTAGAAAAACCAGGATAGTTCTCGATTAGTTCTATGTTCTTTATATACCCGCCTGGACTTTCTTTATCCACCAGCAGCGTCCGCCAGTTTCCCCGACAAAGATATAAGCCAGCTGTCAATCCCGCTGGCCCACCACCAATTATCACTGCATCATAGTCAAACATACGTCCACCTCTCGTCCTCTCGACTGTATATGGATTCCCGCCTTCGCGGGAATGACAAGTCTGAAACTGAAATACACCTTATTCAATCATGGGCTAAACGCCATACCGACGAAAGTCGGTATCCAGAGAAATTCTCTAGATTCCAGCTTTCGCCGGAATGAGATAATTTCTATAATGTAATAATATTACGTCTAGTACCTGAGATAATTCGGCACTACATTCTTATACCTGGCAACAAGTTTATCCCAGTTTTCGGGGAGTTCTATTTTCTCCGTATGCGGCATCCCTCCAGACATGAGTGCCGTCCAGGAACCCCAGCCACCGCCGACAAATATTTGCACCGGTGCTGACTGACCCGGTCTTGCCATTATTACCTGGACCTGTTCTTTCGGGTCTTTACCTTCATTACCAGCCATATAATACTGCGGTGTCCGTTCAAGGTCTGCCTTCGTATTTTCAACTATATATTGCTTGATCTTCTCTTTATCCCAGCCTTTTTCGGCAAGTATCCTGGCGTTGGGAGGAGTTATCATCACGGTGAGTGTCCCCATCGCCCTGGGGGGTACGTTATAGATAATCGTCCTGAGTAGCCCTAGGTCATCGGTTGAGTATGAGTGTGGCTGCAAGTATTGATTTGGGAAACAGAGAGAGATCGCGCTGTCTTCTCTACTCAAGCCACGTTCGACATGAAGCGGTTCCCAGGGACTGTCTTCTTCATTTTCTCCTGTAACGAGACAGTATTTCATCGGATTACCCATCACACCCATATCTTCTATCTCACGGCGTACTCCCCTGATATTCTTCGTTATCAGGGTAAGGGCGCGTCCGATAGCTGCATTGGCCATCACACCCGGACTCAAAGCCCCGAAACCATCATTGACATTGAGGTCCTTCCTGATCGATCCGTTCAGTATCCAGAGCGGTGCCCAGGAACCAGTACTGACCGCCCAGACATCCGCCATCGGTGCATTACCCAACGCTTTCACACCGGAAATTAGTACCGGCATATACGTTGGTAACGCTCCAGCCATAACGGCAGCAACGGCTATCTTTTCAACAGTGGCTTTTCCTTTACGGGGTGCAAGTTCGGCTACGACATGGTCCGGTGAAAGATCGGTACCTTCCAACATTTTCGTCACCGCTTCCTCGGTGGGAGGTATCACCGGCAGGCCGTCCGTCCAGCCCCTCTGATAAAAGAACCGGTTCACTTCCTCAAGGTTGCCTTTAAAGATTATCCTGGCTGAAGATTCTTGTTTCGGTGATTCCGGATCTTTCTCCTGCTCGGTAAGGGGTGCCGTTAATCCGGCAATGATATCATCCAAGACCTCGTCAATGCCGGCTTCAATATCCTCCATCACGCTGCATTCGGAAATGATAGACTCAGGAATAAAGCGTACCGCAGGCAATCCGCGACTGGAAGCAGCCGACTTCGCGTCGTTGAGGAAATATTTATAGACAAGGGTCACCGAAGGTTTATTCCTTCTCTCAACATACATTGAATCGTACGCAAGGTACTTCATGCACGATCCTCAGTCGCCTATGGCAAGAATTACCGTATCCACCTCGTCGATCCAGGTATTGAACTTATCTATGTTCTGCGGCTCCAGTTCGGATACAGAGAATGCCTGTCCCCGGTAATAACTGAATTCTGCTCCCGGATACCGTTTTTTTAACCGGCGTTCAAGCACTGGCTGAATCCGGTCTGATGCCTGCTTGATATTGCAGAACAATCCGATCTTCTTCCCATTGAGATCATTCAGCCTCGGTGCGGTTAGTCCCTCCATCGGAACGAGATCAGCTTCCGCCCAGGGACTGAGAACTTCAAATAATGCATCATCGCCACTCATGTCAGCAGCTCCTTTCAGAGTATCTACGTCAATATTTCTCATAAACAGGAATGACGTTCCTGTACTTCGCCACGAGTTTATCCCAGTTCTTTGGCAATTCTATTTTCTTCGTGACAAATTCATTACCAAATGTGCTCATTGCACCGCCACCGGCAGTAGTGAGGATACCGGTGAATACTCCAGGACCTCCCACGCAGACTATGATAATGCAGGAAGTATCTGAGAATACCTTGCGGACTGCGTTTTCGCTTTCACCCACTGGTATGCCGGGCCCTGTATTTGTTACGGCATTTTCAACAACATACTCCATTGCTTTTTCACGGGTCCAGCCTTCGTTAGCCAGGTATTTCGTGTGAGGAGGATTAAGCAGAAATCCTGCCATACCACCTCCCCTGGCATTGTTTATCATAGCCTGGAGTATTCCCTTATCGTCAGTCTGCATCGGGATTGTCTGGCTGTACGAATTGGGGAAGAACACCGTAACGGTATTGTCGTCTTTGCTGAATCCGCGGCTGACATGGAGTGGCTCCCATGGGCATTCCTCCTCGTTCTCACCCATCACCAGCGAGTACTTGGAAGGATTACCCAGCACTCCCATATCTTCGATAGCTTTCCTGGCACCGCCGATATTCTTGACGATAAGACCCATTGCCCTGCCGATAGTCGCATTCGCAATATCACCAGGGCTGAGCGTGCCCGAACTGCAGTTCAGGTTGATATCTTTACGAATAGAGCCGTTCAGGATGTAACAGGGCGCCCAGGATCCGGTGCTTACTTCGAAGGTATCGAAGCGTGTCTTCGGTTCCATAATCGTCTGGCAGGCCGTGATAAGCACCGGCATATAGGTAGGAAGAGCTCCTGCCATGACAGCGTTTACAGCTATCTTTTCAACCGTGGCTTTACCCATTCTGGGAATGATCTCGGTCACCACATGGTCAGGTGGTAAGTCTGAGCCGGTGAGCATTTCTGCCACCGCTTCCTCAGTGGGAGGTATGATCGGCATTCCATCACCCCATCCCCGCCTGTAGAAAAATCGATTTACCTCTTCGAGACTGCCCTTGAAAACTATCCTTGATTTTTCTTCGGTATCCATCGGAGGTGGATTCTGTTCCTGCTCTGTCAACGGCCTGGTCAGAGCGTCGATTATCTGGTCGATAACCTCTACAACTCCGGTTTCAATATCAGCTTTCACCGTGCTTTCGCAGGGAACGTTTTCTGAAATAGACCTGATTCCTGGCATTCCCTTACCGGATGCTGCCGAGTATGAATCTGTGACAAAACCATAATTGGCAAGTAATGCTACCGGTTTTCCGTAATCTTCGATGGCTACTGTGTTGTACGCAAGGTACTTGGTGCACGATCCTCAGTCGCCGACGGAAGTAACCGCTGCATCGATCTTCTTCGCCCATTCCTCGAATTTCTCTTTATTACCTGTCTCCGTTTCAAGTACATTGGCGGCATCCGAATTAAACCAGACGAACCGTGCAGAAGGATACCTCTGCTGCAACTCTCTTTGCACAACTTCAAGTATCGGTCCAGCAGCCCTTTTAAAATTCTTAAAAAGACCGATTGTCTTGTCATCCAGACTGTCCAAACGTGGCGCGGGACCACGCAAGGGTACAGAATCTACCACTGCCCATGGACTTAACACTTCATACTGAATATCAGAATTTTCACTCACAAGCAACTCCTTTATTGTCTGTATCCATAAAAATACCGGATAAAATCCATTATATACTCTCCTTTAACAGAATGCGAAAAAGCTTTATGTATATTTTGGAAGAATCGGTCTTGACATAGCCTGATTCTTGACCTATTATACCTAGAAATACGAGGTATCTGGTCAATGACTGAATCCGTCGGGGTGATAACGGACAGTATAGCCTGTCTTCCCAAGGAACTGATTGAAAAACACAAAATAGAGATAGTTCCGATAAGGCTTACATTCGGGGGTGAGATATACCGCGATTCTATCGATATCACTCCTTCAGAAGCTTATGAAATGCTACTGAAAGACCCGGAACGATTCAATACCTCTCCGTCGTCACCGGGGCATTTCATGGAAGCCTACCGGAAAGTCAGTGCCCGAGTGCAAAGTATCATCTGTATCACTCTATCATCCCAGCTCAGTACGGGTTTAGATATGGCGCGTATCGCGATGGAAGAGGCAAAAACAGAACTACCAGATGTCCGCATACATGTGATGGACTCCATGAGCGTTACCTCTGCCGAAGGTTTTATTGCCCTTGCCGCAGCAAGGGCTGCTGAAAAAGGAGAAAACCTTGAAGGAGTAATAAAAGCAGCTGAAGAAGTGAGGGCGAAAGTCAGTTTCATCGCATTACTGGAAACAATCAAGCATGTATACCGCACAGGTCGTATTCCAAAGATAGCCAGCCAAGTGGGTTCAATGCTTAATATCAAACCTATACTTACCAGCGCTGATGGAGCAATTAAGTTCAAAGGAATCGTGAAAAACAGGGAAAGTGGAGTAAATAAACTGATCGAAATGTTGCGTGAAGCAGTTGGAAACCACCCGGCACATATCGCCATAATGCATGCCTACACACCGGATGAAGCCGAAGATTTAAAAAATCGTATTGAGAAGGAATTTAACTGTGCCGAATTATGGATTGCAGAATTCACGCCGGTTATGGGATATGCGACAGGAACAGGTACACTTGCCCTGGCTTATTATAGAGACTGAAACTAGATAAGGTTAAAGAATTGATTGTTAACGAACCTATCATCGGTATTATCGCAATATTAATCGGCTACCTCCTGGGATCAATTAATTCCGCATATATAGTCACCCGACTTGTAAAAGGAGAAGATATCAGGAACCTTGGCGGAGGTAATGCCGGTGGAAGAAATGTCTTCCGATCCGTTGGTTTCTGGGCTGCCGTTCCGGTAGTCATCTGGGACTTGGCGAAAGGAGCTGGTTCAGTTGCTATTGCGTACTGGCTGCTCGATGTACCCGTATATGAGGTGAATATCTATGTATTACTTACAGGCATAGCAGCCATTGCCGGACATATGTGGTCGATATACCTGAAATTCACCGGAGGGAACGGCCTCGCGGCGGCAATCGGCGCTCTGGCAATGATAATACCCTGGTCGCTTCTTATTGTATTCGGTATAATGGGCGTCCTTTCACTCCTGACGAAGAATCCTGTACTTTCTTTGAATATTGCCCTTCTCTCTCTTCCCGTATCATCCTGGTTTCTGGAGAATGAATGGTTGCTTGTGTTCTTCTCAATCACTATAATCGTAATTATGATACTGAATTTCGTACCGACAGCACTGGCAGCTCTAGAAGCAGCCGGAGGTATGAAGCACCTGGTACGCCAGCTCCTTAGAAAGACAGCCCGATAAACCAGTCCGTTTTCAGGAATTAAATTCACTCCAAACACCAGTGGGAATATCCTGTATAATATATCGTATATGAGATTTAAAGATGACTAAGGAACCGGGAAATCAAACAGTATATGACCTGGTATCGGTGAAATTACCAAGATTATCAGGATTCACTCTACGACTTCTCGCAGGACTGATGGAGAGTCCATTACGTTTCCTGGTTCAGTCAAGCCTATTAGATAAGTCCGGGATTTCTGCCTTCCGCAAACTTCATTTCGATGCCCAACCAACTCCATATCCATTCCATGAAGTTACGAAGTACGCTAAAGTTATTGCTACCGTATTGCCGGATAAATTACCTTCTCGGGAGAAAGTCAGTAGAAAGGGTTTTCATTTCAACACCATAGGTGATTATTACAGGTTATATTCTGAGGGGAAAACAACTCCAAAGGAAGTAGCGCGAAAGCTTATCGAATCAATAATAGAGAGTGAAAAGGGCAATAAACCTCTCCGGGCATTTCTCACCTATAACCCGGAGGATATCATGAACCAGGCTGATGCATCTGAGGAACGTTTCAGGAAAGGGAAAACTCTCAGTGTTCTCGACGGAGTCCCTATCCCAATCAAAGATCAGCTTGATGTAAAAGGTTATCCGACCGTTATGGGTACCGGTTTCCTGCCGAAAACACCAGTCGGGAAAGATTCTACGGTTGTAGCACGATTGCGCATGACTGGAGCAATAATCGTAGGAAAAACCAATATGCAGGAGCTGGGAATGGGAGTGACTGGGCTCAATCCTCACCACGGCGTTGCTCGTAATCCGTACGATCCTGGGCATTATACCGGCGGCAGTTCTAGCGGTTCAGCTGCTGCTGTTGCCGCTGGGCTTGGTCTCGCTTCGATCGGCGCTGACGGCGGCGGCTCTATCCGGATTCCTTCTTCATTTTGTGGATTAGTAGGGCTAAAGCCTACATATGGGCGGATAAGCATGCGCGGTAACGCTCCTCTTTGCTGGTCGGTGGAACATATCGGTCCGATCGCCACGACAGCAGTCGACACTGCTATTCTCTATTCGGCAATTGCCGGACCGGACCCGGCAGATCCGGTAACACTACATCAATCTCCTGTCATTCTCCCTGATCTGGAAAACTTTGATATAAGCGATGTGACGCTGGGCATATATCCCGAATGGTTCAATCATGCCACTCCGGATATTGTCTCTACCTGCCAATCCCTCGTACAACAGCTGAAGAAAATGGGAGCGAAACTTCGTGAGATCTCACTATCAGGACTTGGATCGGGACGGGTGGCTCATGCAATTACGATAACTTCAGAAATGGTGAACGGGACCGGACATTATTATAAAAATCATCACCATGCGTACGGGCTTGACTTAAGACTCAATCTGGCGATAGCCAGGATGTTTTCATCATCGGACTATCTAAAAGCACAGCAGGTACGAACTCATATGCTGGCTGAATTTAAGCGCGTATTCGAGGAAGTGGATATTATCATAACTCCGACTACTGGCATTGTCGCACCACCGATACCGGAGAACACGCTTCCGGAAGGTGAATCCAACCTTACTGAGTTGTTTGAAATTATGCGTTTTATGTTTCCGGCTAACCTCACCGGCTTTCCAGCTATATCGTTTCCAGCAGGTTATACGAAGACAGGACTTCCCGTAGGAATGCAGGCAATAGGAAAAGCATGGCAGGAGAATACTCTGCTTCGTCTGGCTTCTGCAGCTGAAATCCTAGTTGAAGGTAAAGCTCCCGAGGTATATTTCGATCTGCTGAAGGGCTTCAGATAATAATTTTTATGCCATGTGGTAGAACGGCGTCAATCCAGGACAATAACACATTCGTTACTGCTTCTTCTTTTTTGATTTTATACTGCTCAGGAGCATGGATAATCCATTTAGATTTACCTTGATATCACCAACAGAAGTACAAGAAACTAGCCGCTGCCAGATATAAGAAGGTCGCAGATAGAATTCACGATACGCTTTACTCTCCCACAAGATGATATCTTCACGGCTTAACGAATCACTCTCGAAAACCGGCGCTGATCCCTCACTTGAAGCAGCATATACATAATCTTCCCAGGGGATATCAGGCCTGCCCCCCCCTTCGAGATAAAGATCATACAACCGCGTACCAGGAAAAGGGGTTGTGATGGAAAACTGCGCATAGTCCACCTTCAATTTTTTTGCAAACCGGATAGTCTCATGTATAGTATCAGGAGTTTCACCGGGGGAACCGATCATGAAATAACCGATCGCGTGGATTCCAGCTTCATGGGTATATCGCACCGCTTCTTCAGCCTGTTCGAGTGTGGTACCTTTATCTATCACATCCAGTATCTCCTGAGATCCAGATTCCAATCCGTAAGATATAGAGTAACAGCCTGACTGCTTCATCTTTTTCAGAAGTTTTTCTTCGACCAGATTCACCCTCGTCTCACAAGACCAGATAATGTTCAGTTTCCTGCGTATTATTTCATCGCAAATCTCATATGCCCTGTCCATGTCCAAGGTAAAAGAATCATCATAAAAGGCAATCTCTCTGACACCGTATTTCTCCTGAAGGCAGGCAATTTCATCTGCAATCCTGGCTGGACTCTGCCCTCTGAATCTCTTACCGAAGACCGGTTTCGAACAGTATCCACAGTTGTACGGGCATCCCCGGCTGGTTATAAGCACGGCAAACGGCAATGTCCTTCCATGAGGTGGATGAGGTTTATATGACTTCAGAGATAATAAATGATAGGCCAAGAATGGGAGCGAATCGAGATCAGATATTTCGGGAGACGGAGGATTATTTACCACAATAGCATCCTTACGATATGTAATTCCCCGTATATTTTCCAGCGGTTTCTTATCCTCAAGAGCTGAAAGCAAATTGATGAATGCTTCTTCACCCTCACCGCGTACTATTATGTCAACCTCTGATGCGGCAGCCATTGTCTCGACCGGAAGTAACGTAGCATGAGGACCTCCCATTATTATCGGCAGATCAGGCTTCGCTGATTTTACCTCACGGGCTATATCGATTGCCCTGATGACCGTCGGAGTCATCGCCGTAAGACCGAGAATATCTGTATCATCTAACAACGGAATAATATCCACTGGTTTCATACCGAGAAGATTAGCATCTACAAGATTGACAGGATAACCCTTTGATTCCAGGACAGCAGCCAGCAGGATTAATCCCATCGGAGGTTGAGGATAACCCGTAAATTGTGGAGGGTTGACTAGAGTTACTTTTTGCATATCTCTCCGTATGAATATTGCCGATTTTAATGAAACAACAGTGTTTCATCGTTATTTTAAAAACTCATTGATTATCACTAAACATGTGTCATGAAGGTTGCGTAAAACCTCACGGTTCTTCCCTTCAACCGTAAGTCTTATCTTGGGTTCGGTACCCGAAGGTCGTATTAGAGCCCAGCTGTCATCAAAAATCAGCTTAATACCATCCTTTGTATCTATCGACACAGGATTTAGGGACTTCAGAATTTCTTCCAGCCCGGTAATATCTAATTTATTCACTTTCACACTACTTCGCTGAATCGGATATTCGGGGATATCATCAACAAGGTCTGAAATCCTGGTTCGTCCGGCTATTGCCACCATCCTGGCAGCAGCATATATACCATCGGGACAGAGTGAGTTTTCCGGAAACATCCAGCTTCCGGAAGGTTCACCACCGAAATCTCCACCATTTTTCAACTCCACTGATACAAAACTATCGCCTATCTTCGTCCGGATAACTTCAGCCCCCGTCTCTTCGACAATCATCGACGCATCCATCGTGGTTATAACCTTTTTCGCACCGACCTCACGTGTAAACAACACCAGCAGCTTATCACCGGGAATAAACCTGCCCTTGTCATCTACCGCCATCATTCTGTCTGCATCTCCATCGTGGGCAATACCGAGGTCAGCTCTAACTTCACGAGTTACCCGTATCAGCTCCTGCAGATTCTCCTCTGTGGGTTCGGAAGGCCGGATAAAATCCCCTCTTGGAACACAATTCAGTTCGATTACCTCACAACCCATTTCCCTGAGAAGAATGGGAGTTATCACGGAGGCGGCGCCACCTCCGCAATCGAGAACAACTTTTATATTAAACCGACCCGTGATATTCGAGCGAATCCGGTCGATATGATTAATCACAGCATCTTCCGATGTCCTGACATTCCCGAAAGCATCCCATTTTGCCGAAGCATAAGAAGCTGCTGATATCATCTCTTCAATCTGCGACTGCTGGGCAGAGTTAAAAGCTGAACCGTCCGGATTGATGAGCTTCAAGCCGTTGTATTCCGGCGGATTATGAGAGGCGGTTATCATGACACCAGCACGGTATTTTTCAGCTGCTATGGCAAGAGTTGGTGTGGGGACAAGTCCTACATCCGTACAATCAGCACCAGTAATCAAGGCCCCTGATATGAAAGCGTATTTCACTGCATTGCTGGATGTCCTTGTATCACCGGCTATCACCATATCTCCGTATAGTTGACCTGCTGCCATACCTGCCTTGAGTGCCAACTCAACCAGGCTACTGTCAGCAATTTTTCTTATACCGGAAGTACCGAATAATTTCATTCTTCGTTGATTGTAAATGTCACTCGGCTGCCTGTCAATCCAACCAGTGAGTAAAATCCAAGATGAGCAATGTGGCTCATAAATTCTATCCGAGTGTGTTTTGACTTGGAAATAGACTGTATGCTATATTTTCGGTAAGAATACACTTTAATTCCCCAGTGAACAGTAAAGGATTATAATATATGTGTGGGATTATTGGCTATATTGGCAAAGACCTTACCGCCAAATCCGTTGATCTCGGGATAGAAGCTCTTAAACGGCTTGAATACCGGGGTTACGATTCTTCGGGTTTTGCTTTTTGGAATGCAAAAGAGAAGAAGATATTCAGTCAGAAAGCCGTCGGGAAAATTGCCAGCCTGGAAGAAAAA
Source organism: Dehalococcoidia bacterium (assembly GCA_011191975.1). Taxonomy (GTDB): domain Bacteria; phylum Chloroflexota; class Dehalococcoidia; order Dehalococcoidales; family UBA2162; genus MGML01. The sequence continues at coordinate 15,623 of DUFA01000033.1, read as the reverse complement.
CTGGATTATGGACACACCGATCATGCAAATCCAATCATTCTCCACACACGCTGGGCTACACACGGTGGAGTCACCGAGAAGAACGCCCATCCTCACTGCGATTGCCATCAGAATATCTGGATTATCCACAACGGTATAATCGAAAATTTCCGGCAGTTAAAACGCCAGCTTGAGAATGAAGGACACCTCTTCACATCTGAGACAGACACTGAGGTTTTAGCCCACCTTATCGAGAAGTACTTCGTCGGTAACCTTGAAGACGCTGTAAGGGCAGCATTAGTCCACATAGAAGGTACATATGGTCTGGCAGTAATAGCCAGGGATGATCCCGACAAAATCGTCGCTGCCCGTCTTTCCAGTCCTCTATTGATAGGTATCGGCAACGATGAGTATCTCCTGGCATCGGATCCGTCTGCTGTGATCGCTCGAACCAGAAAGGTTATTTACCTTGACGATGGAGAAGTTGCTGTAATCGGTAGGGATAAATTCTCAATTATCAGGGAAAAAAAGCCCCAGGAAATCGATTGGTCTCAGGGTGACTTCGACAAAGGTGATTACCCTCACTATATGATCAAGGAAATAATGGAGCAACCTGAAACTCTCGAAAATGCCATCAAAGGTCGGCTGATACCTGAAGAAGGAAATGCCAGACTCGGAGGGCTTGATCTGGTAGAGAAAAAACTGAGAGCCGTGAATAAAGCTTATATCGTTGCCTGCGGAACGGCGAGTCACGCCGGACTCGTCGGCGAGTATATGTTTGAGGAATACGCAGAGATATTGACCAAGACTGAAGCCGCTTCTGAGTTCAGGTACCGGGACATGTTGCTGGACAAGCATTCGGTGGTTATTGCCATATCACAATCAGGGGAGACCGCCGACACTCTTGCCTAGATAAGGGAAGCAAAGGCACGCGGTGTGCTGTCTCTCGGAATAACTAACGTAGTCGGCTCAACCCAGGCACGGGAGACAGATGCCGGCGTCTATACGCGTACCGGTCCGGAGGTAGCCGTAGCATCCACCAAGGCCTTCACGTCACAGTTGATGATCCTGGGGCTTATGACTCTGGTTTTAGGCAGACAGCGTAACATGTCCCAGGCAACCGGGCAAAAACTAGCCGAAGGACTAATGAGGATACCTGAACTTGCCACCAGGACTTTAAACTCACATGATCAAGTACAGGAACTGGCTAACAAGTACAAGGAATATGATAATCTATTATATCTTGGCAGGAAATACAGTTACCCGGCAGCCCGGGAAGGCGCTCTCAAGATAAAGGAAATCGCTTATGTCCATGCAGAAGGCGGTCACGGCGGTGAAACGAAACACGGGCCCCTTGCCCTTATGTCCCCGGAATTCCCCTGCATCTGCATAGTACCGAATGACAGCGTATACAGCAAGATGATATCCAATATTCAAGAGATCAAGGCACGGAAATCTCCGGTTATTGCTGTCGCCACAGAGGGCAACACCGAGATAAAATCACTGGTTGACGATGTGATATATATACCGGATACACTTGAACCACTGACTCCGATACTGAGTATTATCCCGCTTCAAATCTTCGCCTATCACGTTGCTGCAATGCGGGGCTGTGATATAGATAAACCAAGGAACCTGGCAAAATCGGTCACCGTGGAATGACCGCTTTATCACCTGTTTTTTTTCTCGGTTCTGGCGGCTTTCTTCGATAAATAAACTCGCCGGAGTCATACAGACATATATTCCGTAATAACTCCGGCGTTATCAGCTATCTGAGATATTAGTCCGTGGATATCAAAGACGTAAAGTGTTCATCCATCTCAAAGCCACCCAGACCGTTGCCAGCAGCGGCATAGACATGAACAATTGGATCATCCTCGATACAAGCCGATACCATCTGTAGCAGCTCCTGCCGTTCCTGGCATTCCTTCCATCCCTGCCATCCTTCCAGACGCGTCCAGGTACCAACAACCACGTAGTGGGTGGGATCGTAAACGTCGATAAGAGTTTCCCCAGACACATAGGTCGGCTGACGCATGCAGCTTGCCCTCAGGTCCTTTAGCAGCCCTTCCAGCCTTTTTTCTTCACCCGGTTTGCATCGTCGCTCAATAACTACCTTAACCATCGTTCACCTCCCGCGTTTTTTATTTTCCCACTTGACAGCTTTTTAGACCGTCTATTATGGCTTGAGGTGGGAAGTTATTACAAGAGCCACCCGAGTGACATAGTTATATACCTGATTGGCAAACTTGTCAAGTTGTTGTAAAATGGTAACTTCCGTTATTTACAGATATAAATCGAGAGTAACTACCATTGTATTTCAAGTACAGTTGGTATAATATGATTTGGTATGAAAGAAAAAATAGTCACTGTTTCCGGTGGTTTCGATCCTGTACACATCGGTCATATCAGGATGATCCGTGAAGCGAGTAAACTCGGGAAACTGATAGTAATACTTAACAATGATGCCTTTCTCATAAGGAAAAAAGGCCGCCCCTTCATGCCACTCGATGAAAGAAAAGAGATCCTGGAAAATATCAAGGGAGTCGACAGTGTCTTCGTCAGCATCGATGAAGATGACAGCGTCTGCAAGAGCCTTGAAGCTATCAAACCTGATATTTTTGCGAACGGCGGCGACCGTAAAAATAAATCTGAAATACGCGAAGCTGAAGTGTGCAGTCGACTCGGGATAGAGATGGTCTTTAACGTAGGCGGCGGAAAGGTCCAATCGAGTTCCTGGCTGATTAAATCAAGCAATCCTGACAAGAAATAGACACAACTTCATAAGCTTTCTTACCTTTTTACATGTTACCTGCATATATTCATATCAAATATCTGTATCTTTCATATTATACAACCAATTTCGCGTAACAGATCTTATCTTCGAACCGTATTAATTAGTAAAAAGGAGGTATGGTCTTGAAAAAGATCCCAACAATTATAGTAACAGCTATGGTGATCTTGGTAGTACTCGTAACGTCGCTGGGAGTAACGGTGTTCGCTTCAGAGGATGTTCCTCCTTACGGATATCAGGTACCAGCTCCTGATTCTGGAAATGGGATTGACGATGGTAGTGGATTTGACGGTGAAGTGGGTGCCGGTCGCGGCCCAGCTCCTAACTCCGGCGATGGTATACCAGATGGTAGTGGCTTTTAACAATCATAAAAACACAGGGATAGATAAAAAGAAGGCGTTATTCTCGCCTTCTTTTCTTATTTTTGGAAGTTGGAATATTGATAGTCTTCTATACTAGACAATAATCTCCTGGACGAAATACACCACCACAGCCACAGAAATACCATATATCGCCATTTTAAGACCTGAAATAATGAGATTCCTTTTCGATATTTTACCGAGGTATACCCCGATGACGATCACGGAAAGTACAACCAGTCCGATTGAAGTGAATAACGCTTGGTTGCCGGAAAGAAACAGCAACGGCAGGATAGGAATGGCTCCTCCTATTACCGTAGCCAGTCCATCCACCATTCCGGCGAACATAGACTGCCTGCCTATTTTCTTGTCGATCACCGTTCCGGTCAGATCCTTATCGACCATCGCTTTTTCCACCTCTCTCAGTTCACCATGATACTCCGCTTTCGCGGCTGAACTGGCACTGAGAATATTGGCGATACCGTTGGCAATCGTCCCACCGACTGCTGCCGCGACAATAACCGGAGACTCTGCTGAAGAAGCTCCTACCACAATACCGAGTGTGGAGAGAGCACCATCTATATATCCCCGGAGGAAATTACCTATCATTCTTCTTCACGCCTGGTCACCTGGGAGTCTATCATCTTTTTCCCTGCGGATACCATGTCAATGGAGTGTATCGATCCGCCGTGGCCTTCTATCACCTCTTCGATATCGGCATATGTCAGGTCGTGCCCCTCAACGGTTATCTCGATAGTCTTCGTCTTTTCATCGATCTCAAGCACATGGACCGTGACACCATCGACACCGTGTATTCCAGCCAAACTCTCGGCAAACTCAATTATATCGGGATCATGTGGAATCAGTACGTCTATCACCAGCCTTTTTACAGCCAATTCTCTCTCCTTCTAACCATTTTCTGCACCCGAAAACATTCCCAACCCGAAAACATTCCCTTGATTATACTACCTCCGGCTGATAGAATAACAGTAGCTTTCGTCCAAATTGGCCTGAAAAAAAATAAAAAGGACGGGCAGTACTGATCTTCTCTACCTCTTCCTCATTACGAAATGCTCATACCACTCTCCGATCCCCTCCTCCTCGATCACCAGCCCCTCCTGACTAATCCAGGTCCGCACCTGCTCCGAAGATGGATGATAATGATATACCGCGACGTCTTCTGCTTCTGCCTTCCCTCCGGATGCCACTGCTCGCTCGTAGGCTTCCTCCACCTCGTCCACCACTTCCCCGAATACCACCGGCAATCCCAACGCCTTTGCCCGTTCATAGGCCATTTCTACATGATCCCCTCCCCGGTCTACAGTAAAGTACAAAACTCCACCAGGCTTCAATGCTTTCCGGAATCTACGCACGATCCCCGGCCAATCCTCCGGGCAAACATGCTCCATGGCATCTAGGCAAATCACCCCATCAAATTCATTCTGGAAATTCATCTCCTGCAGGGCAATTTTCTCATACTTCACCTCCGGGAAATACTCCTTCGCCCGTGCCAGCATTCCTTCGGACTGGTCGATGCCAACAACGCTGTGACCCGCCTCCAGTAATATTCCGTCATACCGACCCGCCCCACACCCCGCGGACAGCAGATTGCTATGTGGGGAAATCAGCCTGAGAAACTTCTGGAGATACTCCAGGTGTTTCTCATTCGGATATCGCCCAAATTCTGTCCAATACCGGGCGCATAAAGATCATACAGTTTCTCTGCCTTGTCTCGCATCTGCTTTAACCACTCGGTTCGCTCCATCGCGTTTACCTCCTCAGAAAAATACTCTTGGTTGTGTTTGAATATTTGAACTTCTGAACTGCCTGTAGTATATGGTAAACAGCTTGGACTAACAAGGGAAAATACTCTTGACACTAACACGATGCTTATTGACGAAACACCTTTTTACCGTATAATGTATTTTACTTTTATGTTTGCACTTTATTGATGGGGAATTGTATAAAAGTAAAAAAAATCGCCCGTAAAGAATAGGAGGTAGAATGAAACGACTGTTGAAAGATCAGCGAGGGATGGCACCAATAATAGTGGTTCTGATAATCTTCGGCGTGATAGTGGTCGGAGGTGTCGGTGCAGGTGCAGTAATATTATCTAACGATTTAGCAATCACGGTAAACAATCAGAGTTGCGGGACTATAGATATCGCGAAGGGATCAGCAGCATTGGGCTTTAACTTCCTGCCCGGTATTAATGTTCCTGAGACGATTAGCGAAGGAGAAACGGTGAAAGTCCAGGTTCCCAGGCAGTTTATCGATTCTGTTACCATTGGTAATGGTACCGTAGAAATCATTGCATTCGATCGGACGTTCAATTTCGGTACCTCGTCAATCAACATGCAGGCTTCTACGCTTGATGGTACGCCGCTTGCTAATTTAGCTGGTAGCCAGGTTGATATATCTGAAGACCATACATTAGAACTGGTATGCAGATAAGTGTGTGGAAAATCACAGTGAACAACCACGCCAACGTACGTTAGTATCAAGGTGAAAGCCTTTTAAAAATGCCCCGTCGATACCAACATCGACGGGATAAGTATTATTAAAATTATGATTGGGGTGAGAGGATTTAATCTCCGACCATCCTAATCGGATTCAGGTGATGAAGTTGTTATCTTTCAGGCAACTTCGAGCCTATTTTACTTCTCATAGCTAACTCCTTACCGATTCTTGTAACCATACGTATTGACAGAGTTACCACAAAGCTATAACATCAATCAAAATACTTTACTTAGGAGGATATTATGCCTCATTACATGCAACTGGTAGTTCTCACGGACAAAGGAAGAAAAAGTTTCGATGAGGATCCTGAGTGGATCAAGAGCATCAACCAGGAAATCGAGTATCTCGGCGGTAAGATAGAAACACAGTTCGCCCTGCTCGGCCAGTATGATTTTGTTAATATCATCGAAGCACCCAGCGACGAAGCAGCAGCCAAACTGGCAATTAAACTCAGCTCCACTGGGTGTTTTCAGCCGTTGACGATGGCCGCGCTGCCCCTGGACAGCCTTATCGAAAACCTGAAAAAGGATCCCAACACTCCCTGGTAAAACGAACCTGTAGATAAGAGGATATACCTCTATCAAAGGAAACTTATACCAGTATTACACTGATATCCAGGCATGCTACCGGATAAGTGTAACAATGAGTTTGACAGCTTCGTCAGCCAGATGGTAATTTGTAGCGAGGAAACGGATTCAAAGGACAAAATTCAGTGGGAAGTTCGCCTATATTTATTAATTCCAGGATTTAAGGATTCCTTAACAGATTTTCCCAAGTTCACAATATCGCTTTTATGGTGATAATAACCGGTTATTTAAAGGAAAAGGTATAATTACAACTTAATGAAGCAACTCTTGTCAGGAAATGAAGCTATCGCACTTGGCGCTTATCACGCCGGGGTTAGAGTCGGTGCAGCTTATCCAGGAACTCCCAGCACGGAAATAATGGAATCCCTCGCCCAATTCAGCGAGATCTACACCGAATGGTCCACGAACGAAAAGGTAGCGATGGAAGTTGCTCTCGGTGCGTCATACGCGGGGGTCAGGGCTATGGCATCCATGAAACATGTTGGGTTGAATGTAGCCAGTGATCCCTTTATGGCAGCAGCAACAACAGGAGTCGATGGTGGACTCGTGATCGTCGAGTGCGATGATCCCGGCGAGCACAGTTCTCAGGGTGAACAGGACAATCGCCACTACGCCAGGATGGCAAAAGTCCCAATGCTCGAACCGACCGATAGTCAGGAAGCCTACGAATTGATGGACTGGGCATTCCGGATAAGCGAAGAATTCGACACTCCTGTACTGGTTCGTTCTACAACACGTCTCTCCCACTGCAAGACGGTGGTGAATGTAGACAGAGAACGCCTTTCAGAGTTAAAGAAACCTCAGTTCAAAGCGTCGCCTGCTAAATATGTAATGGTTCCATCAAACGCCCGTGTCAGGCGTTCCGCGATGGAAGAAAGAATTCTCAAACTCCGTGAGTACGTGAATGACTTCCCCTTAAACGAGATAATAATGAACGACACGAAGATCGGCATTATTTCATCGGGAGTAGGTTACCAGTATGCACGGGAAGTCTTCAAGGACGCATCTCACCTGAAACTAGTAACCGTCTATCCCTTCCCTGACAGGCTGATCCGGGAATTCTCAGAGAAGGTAGAGAGGATTCTCGTTATCGAAGAGCTTGATCCTTTCATTGAAGAAGAAGTGCAGCGACTCGGTATTCCAGTAACCGGAAAAGAGTTCATCCCGATTATCGGTGAGTTAAATCCGGAAATTATCGAGAACAGGGCTATCGAAGCCGGTCTGTTGCCTGAAAAAACGACTACCAATCCCCATCCGAAAGCACCGGCAGCATCCCTCCCCCCGAGACCTCCCCTGCTCTGTGCAGGATGTCCGCACATGGCGGCAGAGTACTCTTTCAGGAAACTCGGACTAGCTGAACGGGATGATACCGGTGATCAAAACGAAGAAAAGTTCGATAAGAATCGGATTATAGTAACCGGCGACATCGGCTGCTACACGCTTGGTGTCTACGCCCCGCTTTTTGCCCTTGATACTACCGCCTGCATGGGTGCCAGTATCGGGCAGGCACTGGGGCTCGAGAAAGCCGGTGTTAAAGATAAAATAATTGCCGTTATCGGTGACTCAACGTTTTTCCACTCGGGGATAACGGCTCTGATCGATGTTATTTACAATCAGGGAACAACCACTGTAATTATAATGGACAACGGGACAACAGCGATGACCGGCCATCAGGGGCACCCGGGCACGGGTATCTCTGCCACACAAAGGCAGGTCACCCAGGTTGATCTCGAATCACTTGTTCGCGGTATCGGGATCGATGACGTTAGTGTCGTCGGTGCGTTCGACTTGAAGGAAATCAATTCAGCGGTGAAAAACAGCGTGCAAAGCGAAAAGCCTTCGGTGGTAATCGTCCGCGGAGCCTGTCCAACTCATATCAGGATTAAAAGCACTCCTTATCAAGTCGACACAGAGAAATGTACCGGGTGTCATATGTGTCTGCGACTTGGATGCCCGGCAATGCGAATTACCGGAGATACCGTCGCCATAGATACAGAAAGCTGTACCGGATGCAGTGTATGCGCCCAGATATGCCCTGTAAAGTGTATTCAGGTAGTAAGTTGATGAAAAACGAGAACATACTGATAGTAGGAGTCGGCGGCCAGGGAGTAATTCTTGCCAGTGATACCGTTGCCGAAATAGGCATGAATAACGGATATGATGTAAAAAAGTCTGATTCTATCGGTATGGCACAGCGCGGCGGCAGTGTCGTCAGCCATGTCCGCTGGGGAGAACGTGTATTCTCACCAATAATCAAGCTGGGAGAGGTTGATTATCTGGTAGGATTTGAAAAACTCGAAGCAGCACGCTGGTCACATTACCTAAAACCAGAAGGAACAGCTATCGTTGCTAATGTTGAAATTCCTCCCGCGTCGTTGCTGTCAGCTAATATGTCTTACCCCGCCCATGAAGAGCTGATCGGCACTATCACAACCCGTACGGAAAATATACACCTTGTTCCGGCAACGGATATCTGCAGAAAAGCAGGTAATCCACGAGCATTGAATATGGTGATGATTGGAGCTCTATCTGTGTTCCTGGATCTGGAAGAGTCGATCTGGTCCGGTGATATACGCGGCAGACTAAGACCTGATTTCGTTGATTCTAGTCTCAAGGCGTTTTCCCTTGGAGCGGAAAACGTTAGAAAAAATATAATATAATCGAATGCATATGAGCACAAAACCGGAAAAAGACTTTGTGAAGGAATTAAAAGCGAGGGAAAAAGATGAACCTATCGCGTCTTTTCTGGAAATGAGACTGGTGGAATTTTCACCAGGTTATGCTAAAGTAAAAATGCCCGTAAAGAAGGAGTATTTAAATTTTAACGGATACATTTTCGGTGGTATTATAATGTCACTGGTAGATCAGGCATTCGCCTATGCGACTAATTCTCTGAACTTTCCGAGTGTAGCTTCCCAGATCAATATACATTTTATTGCTGCCCCGGAGGTAGGCGATGATTTAATTGGCGAATGTCGTGTCCTGAAGAATGGAAGGCGAGTGGCAGTATCCGAGATGACTGTCTCGGGTAAAGGCGGTAAACTGATAGCCAAGGCAACCGGAACAACCATTCCGGTCGGTAACTCTGGAGGGGGATAATCGGAGTACTGAAGCAGTAAAATACATGAGTATTAAGACGAAAGAATACGTACAGACAGACAGCTATAACAAGACCATTCCCCAGTTAATCCTGCAGAATCGTGAAAAATGGGGTGACAGCCCTGCCATGTGCATGAAGGAGTATGGTGTATGGCAGCGATACAGCTGGGATGAGTACTATGAAAAGGTTAAGTATTTCTCCCTCGGACTGATAAATCTCGGGCTGGTAAAAGGAGATATCGTCTGTATCATCGGTGATAATGAACCCGAATGGTTCTGGGGAGAATTTGCCGTTCAAGCTGCCGGAGGGATCGCCACCGGGATATTCGTCGATTCGATCCCCTCGGAGGTTAAATACATCGTTACTCATTCCGGGGCTAAGTTCGCCATAGCGAATGACCAGGAACAGGTAGATAAATTCCTTGAAATAAGGGAGGAAATCCCTGAAATCAGGAAAGTCATCTACTGGGATCCAAAAGGATTAAAGAACTACGACGATCCACTGCTGATCAGTTTCATTGAAGTACTCGAGCTTGGGAAAGACTACGAACAATCAAATCCTGGGCTCTTTGAAAAGAATGTGTCTGAAGGAAAGGAAGGCGATATTGCCTTCGTTTACTACACCTCGGGTACTACCGGACTTCCCAAGGGGGCTGAAATAACCCATCAGGCTCTTATCAGCACCGCCCGTGGTTTTATCAGTCGCTATCCGCTGGACAATAATGACGATCTGATCTCGAACTTTCCCGCCGCCTGGGTCGGCGACAGTTTTTTCGCTACCATCCCTCACCTGTTAACTGGCGCAAGAATAAACTTTCCTGAAGAACCAGACACCATCGCCGAGGATACTCGTGAAGTCGGTCCGAATTTCGTTATCTACGGCCCCCGCCAGTGGGAAAGTCTGGTCAGGGAAATCCAGGTCAAGATAATGGATGCCCACCCGATAAAACGATTCTTCTATAATCTGTTCATGCCAACTGGCTATAAACTGGCTGAATTGGGATTCGCTAATAACAAGCCGAATCTCTTGTGGAAAATAATGTCGTTTATCGCTTATTATCTTCTATTCAGACCGTTAAAAGACCGATTAGGCCTGAGTAATGTCAGATTCGCCGTTACCGGTGGTTCGGTGTTAAGCCTGGACACCTTCCGCCTTATTCATGCTATTGGCATAGAGCTAAGACAGAACTACGCCAGCACTGAAGCTGGGCTTATTTCGTCTCATGGAAAAGGAGAGATAGACTTCGAAAGCGTGGGAAGACCGGCTCTGGATACTGAGGTTAGGGTCACCGACGAAGGTGAAATGCTGGTGAGAAGTATTTCGATGTTCAGCGGCTACCTTCATAATGAAGAAAAAACCCGTGAAACTCTGAAAAACGGCTGGTGCTATACAGGAGATGCGGTCAGTATCAATGAGAACGGTCACCTGATATTCATGGATAGACTCGACCATATGGGTGAATTGAGTAACGGGACCAGGTACGCTCCTCAGTATATAGAGGGAAGACTGCGTTTCAGCCCTTATATCAAGGACGTTATGGTCATAGGCGGAAAAGATAAGGATTTCGTGTCCGCTGTTATTAATATGGATTTTTCAATGGTCGGCAAGTGGGCAGAACGGAACCATATACCATATACTACGTTTGTCGATCTGTCTCAAAAAGAGCAGGTCGCCGATTTAATACACCACGACCTCGAACGGGTTAACAGCTATCTTCCCGAAGGAGCAAAGGTACAGAGGTTCGTGCTACTGCACAAGGAATTCGATGCAGATGAAGCCGAGTTAACCCGAACCAGGAAGCTGAGGCGAGAATTCATGGAAGAAAGGTATCATAATCTGATCAAAGGCATTTACGGAGATGGCGGTGAAATAAAGGTAGAAGCCGCCGTAACTTACCGTGACGGTCGAACCGGTACAGTGACCACCAGTATTCGAGTTTGGGATATTCAAACCTAGTAAAAGAAAGGTGAATTGATGACTGAACTACTGCAATTTACTGTTACTGGATTGACGGTAGGAATGGTATATTCTCTCATTGCCCTGGGTTTTGTCCTGGTCTGGAAATCGAGTGGCGTTGCTAATTTATCACTAGGACAATTAGTGCTACTATTTGCCTGGTTTACGTATGGTATGCTCGTACAAGCTGGACTTCCATTGTGGTTAGGATTCGTATTGGTTATAATTTTCGCTATCATTATCGGATGGATCATAGAAAGATTCATCCTTCGTCCACTCATTGCTCAGCCGATTTTATCTTTAATCGCGGTTACTCTAGGATTGGCTTTTTTTATAGAAGGCGCTGTAAACTTCATATGGCCAAGGAGTGTTGCAGCTTTACCACGCCTGTTTCCCAGAGAACCAATCAACATAGGATCAGCGGTCGTATCACAGGAATACCTCTGGGCTGCTGGAATATCCCTCCTGCTGTTCGGGCTATTAACTCTATTTTTTAAGTACCATAAAACAGGCATAGCAATGAGGGCTACTGCTGACGATCAAATGGCAGTTCAGGCTTGTGGTATTCCGGTAACGCGGATATTCTCCAGATCGTGGATGTTTGCTTGTGTGGTTGCAGCTGTTGGTGGTGTACTTATGTCTAGTATAGGTGGAATTACTCACTCACTGGTGCATACGGGACTGAAATCATTTTCTGTAGTGATACTCGGTGGGCTTGATTCATTTTTGGGTGCTATTATCGCCGGACCGATAATTGGCTTGGCTGAGAATATTGGAGGTGGTTATCTTACACCATTGACATGGCCAGGAATCAGAGAGGTTATACCATTTATAATCATAATTATTGTGATGCTTATTAAACCGTTCGGATTATTTGGTGAAGAACGTATAGAAAGGATTTAAAGGATTGGATTTACCTGCTGGAACTCGTAACTTTTCCTATGCCCAGGATATGGCTATATTCCGTACAAAGACCCACTGGGTTATGCTAATCGTCCTGCTGGTTGTTCTTTCAACTGGACCTCTTTACTGGGGTAATTTCTGGCTGGGAGTAGCAAACCTGATCGGTATTACGATAATCGCTGCTACAGGGCTCAATATACTTACTGGTTATTGCGGTCAGCTATCCATCGGTCATGCGGGATTTATAGCTGTCGGCGCGTATACATCAGCGATACTTACGAATCGTTTCGAGCTTCCTTTCCTGGTTGGTCTTATATGTGCTGGGTTAATAGCTGGTTTTGTTGGGATGTTATTTGGAATGCCGTCTTTACGCGTCAAGGGATTCTATCTGGCAATCAGTACTATAGCCGCCCAGTTCATTATTATCTGGATCATCAATCAGTGGGCGGATGTTACCGGAGGATACAACGGTATCGTAGCACCAATAGCCTCGATTGGAGGACTCCAACTAAAAAGCCAGTCCAGCCAATATTTCCTGATATTAATTATTATGGTCATGGTAATTTTCTTTGCTAAAAACCTAGCAAGGACAAGGATTGGCAGGGCATTTGTTGCTATCAGGGACAATGACCTGGCTGCCGAAGTAATGGGGATAAACCTCTTTCGATATAAACTTCTTGCTTTCTTTATCGGTTGTTTCCTGGCAGGAATAGCTGGTTCATTGCTAGCCCACTGGATCGGTAAGGTAAGTCCTGAACATTTCAGTATGACTGAATCAATTCTCTATGTAGGCATAATAATTATAGGTGGGCTTGGTTCTACCACTGGTCCTATATTCGGAGTTATTTTCATCAGGATGTTGCAGCAGGGTATCTCTTTCCTCTCTCCTGTTTTAGAAAGTACCTTCGCGTTACCAGCAGGATTCACTACCGGTATTGGGCCGATGGTATTCGGTTTGATCATCATTCTGTTTCTTATCTTAGAGCCCAGGGGTATATCCCACCGATGGCAGTTGTTCAAGGCATCTTACCGTCTCTGGCCTTTTTCATATTAATTAAGAAAGGAAGACAAGTATGCGCAGTGTCTAATAATGAATCAATCGTTATTATAAGAAAGGAGAAACCAATGAATTTACGGAAAATAATGAAAATTGTGGTCAGTATTTCTTTATCGCTTATTTTTTTAGTAATTCCGATAGTAAGTACAGGTTGTGGTAGCAGCGAAGAGCAAACACTTAAAGTAGGCCTTAGTATTTGTTATACGGGTCCGGTTGCCTGGAAGGGAAAGCCTATGGGGGATGGCAAGCTGGACTGTATCAAATATATCAATGAAGAGCTTGGTGGTGTTAAAGGTATCCAGATCGAGGCAGTTTGGAGAGACAATACGTATGATGCCTCGAAAGCTACCACCATAATAAACGAATTTATAAATACAAATTGCCTCTTATTTACTACTTGTTCGTCGGCGATGATGACAGCTTCTGCTGAAATTGCCAACAGAAATGAAATGCCAGGCATTGCTGTTTTCAGCGCTCCAGCATTAACCAATCCGCCGCAGCATATATATGCTCAGATGCCCGACTATGGCGATGACTGGGCGGCTTTCGCTGAGTATTACATGAAAAACATCTGGAAAGGAGAAGGAAAGCCCAAAATGGCAATGCACCTTCTCAATAATTCTACAGGTGCTGGTGCGCTTGCAGCAGCTAAACTGTTGGCTGACAAGATGGGCATAGAACTTCTTCCACCAGAAGAGCATGCTGCAACAACAATATCAGAGATTGAAAGTCTTACCCGGATAAAAGCGCTAAATCCCGATGTTCTGTTTATATCCAGTACACCGGGTGAAACAGCTACAATAATAAAGAACGCCGTCGAATTGGGAATGTATCCAGGAATGACCATTGCTTGTGCTCATGCCAGTTTCACTAGTGCACTTGTTGAGCTGGCAGGAGAAGATACCGAGGGTGTTTACGGAGTCTATCCCACTGTAAACTGGGGGGATGACGTTCCAGCTATGGAAAAGATGACGGAATATTGTAAGGAATATCATCCCGACGACTACGGAAATATGGACTACATCACCACCTGGGCGGAAGGTTTGATCATTGCCGAAATACTGAGACTGGCTGTAGAACATGTAGGAGTTGACAACATTGATGAATTAACTCCACAGATTATTGAAGAATATGGCTTTAAGAAACTGAAGAATTTTGACGTCGGTGGCCTGCACGGACCCGTAAGTTACGTTTCCGGTGATAACAGGCTTTCTAAATCTGTCAGGGTCTTCCAGGTAAAGAATGGCGAAATCGCCCCGATAACAGGCTGGGTTGAAGCACCATTAATTCCATATTCATTTGACTAATCATCAACTTGAAATGACAGGGGCATCGGAAAATGTTTCGATGCCCCTGTCGGGAGCATGTTTTTTTATGCTGAAACTGAATAACATTGAGGTAACATACCTGAATGTTGTGCGAGTATTACATGGAGTCTCATTGAATGTAGACGATGGCTTGATCGTCGCTTTGCTGGGTGCGAATGGTGCAGGCAAAAGCTCTACTCTAAAAGCCATATCCGGACTGCTTCACGTTGAAGAAGGTGAAATAACTGACGGCAGCATCGAGTGGGACGGTGAGAGAATCGACAAGAAAAACGCCGAGCAGATAGGCAAACTCGGTATTATCCAGGCTCTCGAAGGACGCCGCGTGTTCGAACACCTGAATACGGAAGAAAACCTGATGGTTGGAGGATACAACCGATCAGACCGTCAGAACGTGAAGCGTGACCTTGAGATGGTTTATGAGTATTTCCCTCGTCTCAAGGAACTCAGGCATAATATCGCCGGGTATCTCTCCGGCGGTGAACAGCAGATGCTGGTCATCGGCCGGGCAATGATGGCCGCTCCCAAGCTGATGATGCTTGACGAACCTTCACTTGGTCTGGCCCCACTGATGGTCGAGGAGATATATAATATCATCAACCGGTTTAACTCCGAGCAGAAAACGTCCGTCCTGCTGGTTGAACAGAATGTCAGGATAGCCCTGAGTATCGCCAATTACGGTTACGTGATGGAAAACGGGCGGGTTGTTCTAGATGGCTCCGCCGAATTCCTCAGGAACAACGAAGATGTTAAGGAATTTTATATGGGGCTTTCGGCAGTCGGTGAAAAGAAAAGCTACCGTGAAGTAAAACATTATAAGAGGCGGAAGAGATGGCTGTAAGAAAAGGCGACTATTTCGACGAATTGGAAACAATGGCTCCTGGAACACGCCGTACATACCTTGATGAGAAACTGGCTCTGACAGTCGAACAGGCTTACAGAAACGCCCCTGCAGTGAAAAAACTGCTTGATGGCTGTGGAGTGAATCCAGGTGAAATAACATCGGTATCCGACCTTGAAAAACTCCCGATTACCCGTAAGAC
>DUFA01000032.1 GCA_011191975.1 Dehalococcoidia bacterium | reverse complement strand
TGTACCCCTATGAACTTGCCGAAAAGATTCTCGAATTCTTTTACTACAGGTCCTTCGGCAAGTTGTCCGGACTTCAACACCCGGGTAACAGCTTGTTGGGTATCATCATCGATCGATACTGATACAATTGGAATCATAGTACCTCTATTATACGGGTATCCTGAATGATTTGTTGATAACCAAAGATACCGCGATTGGTAGCGATTATATCATAAATATGATACCATTTCAGGTTATCAAGGGCGTCATTCCCGGGGTATCTGGTAGACGTAGAATGGTAAGTCTTTCAAGGCTCTTGACACAGTCTAAACCTAACTCAAACTTGCCTTTTACATTAAGTCTGCTTTCAATCACGTATAATAATATGTATCTAACTTTTTGCTAATAATTTGCTAATAAACTAAATGAAACGCAATGGTACAGGTTGTGACTCTACGCTCAAACATATTATTTTGGTATTAACATAAAAGTTCCAAGTTGAGCGTAAAATGACTATTTAGTACACTCAGGAACACTTTCGTAATCTGTCTCTCAAGAGCTTGACTATATTAGTTAACTCTTTATAAATACTCTGTACCAAGTAAGACCTAGAAGGCTTCAATAATTTGGTTGTCAATTCATAAATAGTAAAGTATGGAAATGACTTGATAACACTACCGTTCAGTATTTGATGCGGAAATACCTTTGATAGAGGTATAATATAGTATGGTTAATGTATAATACAGGAAGAATTATTTCACAGCTTCCATTAACTCATCCAGATTAACATTGGTATTACCACGCAGTCTTTCTTTTTGTAATGCATCACGTAATTCAATCACCTTTTTAATTTTCGGATTATCCCATTCATCCGGAAGATTTTCTGTATACATATGAGAAGGTCCTTGTATACGTAAGAAGAGCTCTTGTACTGCTTTGTCAGCTTCTTTTGAATTCATAGTACTATGTGACCAGCTCCCTGCGACCCCTTTAAGGGCAAATTTTTCACGCATTTCCGGACGAGCTACAGGACTCAAAGGCGAGACCATTAATGGAAACAAAGCGTAACGATGAAAGGCACGAGCATTATCACCAGAGGGTAAGGAAGAAATGAAGGATGCTGTGTTATCTAGTGATCTGGAACATTCGCCGGGGAATCCAACAACAAAAGAATTCTGAGTTATAACACCTGCGGAATCTAAATGATGGATGGCATTCAATACCTGTTCCGGATCAGTACCTTTGTTCATATTCTTTAATACCTCAGGATCTCCTGACTCGACTCCCAGTCGAATTTCTTTACAGCCTGATTCTTTGAGCAGAGTGGCTGTTTCTGAATCTATAGTATCAGCTCGGAGCAATGAACTCCAAGATAAATCCAGTTTCTCAGCAATAATCGCTTTCGTAAAATCAATAAGCTGACGTTTATTGAACGCGAGATTATCATCAATGAAATAGACTTTCCTGTGACCTGCCTTTGTTAATGTTGTTAACTCGGCAATCACACTTTCCATCGAACGCATACGTATTTTTAGTAAATCAGGAAAATCACAAAAAGCACACTTGTAAGGACAGCCTGTACCTCGACGGACAGGAGCTTCACGTCCTCTAAGACTAGGAACATAACCGGTCCAATCCACTATTTGTGAATCCAGGTCAATATCTACCTCCTTACTATCCGTAAAATGATAATCACTACCCTCAGGTATCGCCAAATTAGGAGTATCACGGAAATCTTTTCCTGCTTTTATCGAATCTACGATACTCTTGAGCGTAGTCTCTCCCAAATCGTTTAGAACGATGCCATTAAGGTCTCTGTCAGCGTGACCATCCATTAATAGGAAGTGCCGAGACAGAATTCGTTTTAATAGACCTAATGATAAACCTTGTGTAAAGTTATTTTTCTCTATCCATTTGGGGAAAATTCCGGTCAGTTCCCTTTCTAATATTAGCTTTCGTATCTGCAGGCCTTTCGTGACATTCATACCCCCAATAATCAATGGAGTATGAGGAGATATAGATTTTAGGCGCCTGGCGGCTTTTCTTATTTGATTTGCACCATTTATTGCGGTCAGCCAGGTTGTACTAAGCGCAATGACTCTAACCCCATCTTTCAGGTAGTTAATTACCCTCTCGTAATCATCTTCAAGGAATGGGATTTCTACCATAGCTATACCGTGTTTTTTTAGAAATTCGTTCATATAAATTGGTGTAAGTACCGCGGGAGTTAAAATGGCTTGTTCAGCACTGTCTTGACTGATTGCTTTTCTGGATATAGGTTCAGGTGCGATGTTACGTAAATGGTCAAGTGTGGCAACCTTACCATCTACTATGAGTCTAAAATCCTTATACACATCACTTTCCATATTTTCACGTCTCTGAAGCTGTGTGATAAATAATACATCTATCATGGTTTCACCTCGAAGTTTAAATTGAGTCTATTATACATCTGTGCGATGAATCATACCAACAACTTACCTTGATTACAATATGACGGTTTAGGAACAGACGAGTTGACACTAGGATTGGACAATTTCACTAATTCAAAATGATGACCTTATCGAACTTACTGGGATGACAAATCACGTTCCAGAAGCAATTGATAATGGGAAAAGATACAAAGACTACGAGAAGAAAGTCATCACAGACAGACCATACGTGTTTTCTCTATAACACAAACATAAAGTTATAGATTACTTCGACAGAATTGAGATCAGAGTAGTAGAAACGGTTGGCCTTTCAGGACTATCCTTCTGCCGCAGCCATCTCAATAAGTAAATGATAGTGTGACTTTCCTACTTGAATGTTTGTATTACGATTGAGGGTAGATTCGACACGGAGCATTTCAAATGCTCCATCAGATAATCCGAAGCCGGTCTCGATACATTCGAAATAATTGACTTTATGCATCCGAAGTTTGAGAAGAAAACGCATCAAGCGTGGATATTTTTCAATCATATGACCGATCTTTTCCTTCTTTTCTGCACCAGCGTTGCTGGAAAATTTTGCGTATAATTCTGCAGCCTTCAATTTGTAGTTTGGGTCAGTAATACGCAAATTATATTCTTTTGGGTGCTTATCCATTTCAGAATTTGGCATTAACAAAAAGGGTGAAAAAACACACATTCCTGGCTCCATTTCTGTAACCAGGTTAATTAACCTATCAACATCTTGTCTTGTTTCTCCTGGATTAAGGATCATAAAACTCCAGCAAGATAATAATCCAACCTCCTTGCATCGGTGTTCCATTTCGAGTAACACTTCAAGCTTTGGTTTGCTATATAGTTTTTGAGTTTTTTCAGAAGCACTTTCGCCACCGAAAAACAGAACAGCACAACCGCTATCTTTAGCTTTCCGTAAAGTCTCTTTCGAGTAAAATGGTTCGCTACTATTCCACAATCCTGGTTTAGCAAAACCTGTCCATTTCATACCTCGTCCAGCAAATATTTCACTTAACATGTCCATTCTATTGGATGGATAAATTGATGGATCGGTAATAATGACATGGTTGATGCCAATTTGCTGTAAGTAATCGATCTCAGTAATAATTTGTTTTCTGTCCTTTACCCTAAAACTTGTTGACAAATCTGGCATTTCACAGAATGGACATCCGAATGGACAACCTCTTGAGGTTTCAACAAACGCAACAGGTATAAGATTTTTATAAATTTCGTGATTAGGAATTGGTAGAAGACTTAATTCTGAAACAAGACCTGGTTTCGTTGATACGTGAATCTTACCTTTTGTATCTTTGTATATAATACCCCAACTGCTTTCGTGATCATTGTCGATTAGATTGCCGATCTCATCAGGATTGTCTTTATGGTGTAGTATCGTTTCGAGAGCTATTTCTCCATCTCCGTAGACTATAGCGTCTGCATAGAGTCCTACTTTCTCTTTCACTAATAAAGGAAATCTCGAAGATGACAAATTATAAAAGTTTTCTTTGAGATCCAATATACTGGGACCACCAATAACGACAATTTTCTCAGGAAATCTATTTTTTACTCGTTTAACGGCATCCATCACCTTGAAATGAACCGAGAAATTCAAGTAAAACCCAATAACATCTGCATCGTTGGCTTTTTCCAACAATCCATCATGGCCATTTCTATCGAGATCAAAATAATCAGTTGTGTATCCCTTGTATTTGATCCAGGAATCAAGCACTGGTATTGATGGAAGGGGAACGTCTCTAGTCAAGTTGTAGCCATTAACCTGGTTGCTTGAAAAAAAGGCTTCTGATCCCCCTGTAACGGATTTTACAAATAATATATCAATTGACATGATGCCACGTCCTAATTTTATACTCAATCTGTTATTCGAATAATTATCGGTTTAAGAACAGGTAAATTAAACCTAGGATTGGATATTTTCACTGATGACTGTTTGTCCACTATAAACCTTCCTGATTGCCCGTACAAGATCTTCACGTTTGATATCTTTCAACAGGTAACCAGTCGCTCCAGCTTCGACAGCCTGGGTCAGATAATCGCCATGTAAGGTAAACATGATGATGTTACATGAAGGAAGTTTCTCCTTTATCTCTTTTGTCAGTCTGACTCCATCCATTCCCGGCATCTTAATGTCCATAAGGATAATATCAGGTGAGACAAGATCTATTATTTTCAGCGCTTCTTCGGAATTAGATGCTTCACCTACTACTTTTATATCCTCTTCTAAGCCAAGCATCTGTCCCAGACCGCTACGTACTACGCTATGGTCATCAACGAGGAGAATGCGTATTGTCTCCATTTAACTTTCCTCTATGTGCGGATGCAACGGGAGGGTCAGAGTAATAGTGGTCCCTTTACCATGACGCGTCTGGATATCAAATTCCCCTCCAAGCATGTCCACTCTCTGTTTCATACCAAGTAAACCAAGATTTCCAACGGATATGGCGTTGTTTATTGTATCTGTCAGGTCAAAACCTACCCCATTATCCTTGATCTTAACGATGACATTTTCGTCTCCATAATTAAGGTAAAGATCAACCCTGGTTGCCTCTGAATGTTTTCTAATGTTGTTTAATGCCTCCTGAACGACGCGATACACGGTGATTTCCACGCTTGGGTCCAGCCGAGTATGATCCCCTTCTTCATGAAAATTACATACCAATCCATCCGATGATATTGATGTAAGACTCTGATGTAAAGAATGACTAAGTCCCAATTCGTCTAACGATGGTGGTCGAAGATCGACCAATACTCTGCGTAGTTCTGTAAGGCTTTTATCAATCGTTTCTTCCACAAGATTTAGCTGGTTGCGAATATTACTGCCGTTAGTATCAGAAAGTAGCGCTTCAACCGTTTGAGTCTGATAGGAAGCACCGGCTAACCACTGGGCAACACTGTCATGAAGGTCTGCCGAGATCCTTTGCCGCTCGTTTTCCTGCGCCTGGATGGCTTCATTCAACAGGTGCTGGACCTGTTGCTGTTGCTGTCTTAATATCGTGAACATCCTGGCATTTTCAACAATTATACCGGCTTTCCCAGCCATACCTGTAATCATCTCAATATCTTCCTGAGAGTACGTTCCGCCACCTTTCTTTACTCCTAAAGCAAGAATCCCAATCAATTCGCCCCGGCTTTTAATTGGGCAAAGCAACTCTATGTTGGAAGTGGCTAACGAATCTCTCTCAGGTTGCCACAATCCATCGAGTTGAGAGATATTTTCTATATAATTAAGATTCAGAGGATTCGTCTCTTTCTGAAGCCAGGTAACAATTGGATTGTCGTGCGTAAATATTTGTGCATGATGATTATTGGGATTCTTTTTCGGATAAGAATACTGAGTAGTGAAATCCCTGGTTCCCACATCTTGGAAAAATATATCTACCTGCGAAATGCGGAGGGCACTGGATATAGCAGGTAACATTTTATCAGCCAGTTCATCGAGGCTAATGATGTTACTCATTTCTCTATCGAATCCAAGTAATACTTGTCGATATGAATAGGTATCTCTGAAGAAGAAATAGTCTATCATTGAGACAACAGTCGGTCGCAGCCGGTAAATAAGTAATGCCACAACTAATGCCGACAATGTAGAAAATGATAACGTAATAAAAGGCAGTTCAAAGTCAAAAATAATGTGGAGAAAGAATAAAACCAGTGCAAAGGTACATATACCAGTGATAAGTGAAAAAGACCATCCCAATACGCGGCGGAGCACAGAATTGATGCTAACAAGTCCGTGTTTTAAAATAGTATAAGCAAGTACGCAGGCTGAAAGAAATCCTCCAATGTGACTAATAGGAAATCCACCGGCTAGAGGTGTAGTTCCACCGAATCCGAAAATGATCAAAATCCCTACAGCCACTATTAGATAGGAAATCCTGTTTTTCTGAACCGGATCGCTGTTAACTTTGAGTTTCTTCACTAAGGAATATTCTGCCATGACGGCCATTACCACCATAGGAATGATATATACTAAGAACCACCAGCCATATTCAGGACCAACAAACAAATCGTCTTCAATAATAATTCTCGGTGGTGCATAATCCAGGATGGCTAAAATGATAAATAATGCTAATCCACCAACGCCAATCCATACTCCGAGTCCACCTATCATGTTCAAATATGATCTGATAAACACAAAAAGTTGCAGTGCCCACCATATACCTGAACAAATGACTGCTCTAAATAGATGGATCTTATAGTCCGTGAGAAATGTACTGAGGAGAAAAAATTCACTTAAAGCCCATACCGTAGCTGCTAATAAATAAAGGCTAAACAACTTATGCTGTCGTTGCCACGGCCGGTTGAATAAGACGACTAAGAACAATATGATATAAACAATGGTAGCAAGTAGTGGTATTAAAGCATGAACTGTCATTTAATTTCTCATGTGTTTTAAAACCGGTATTCCTAATTGTGTGTAATTAATTAGTTCCCCCAAACAAGGAGATTGCTGCCCAATATTATTACCAGCGACAATCATTTTTAAAGATAAAAGTTATTTTTAGTCACCTTTTACAGTACCTGCTTTTCTCACTCCTAAAAGTGAAAGGGCTTTATCCGACGGATTAATGTGTGGTGGTTTGAGTTGGGCTAGCTCTTTACCTTCCTTCATTTGCTGGTTTTTATAATTTGAAAAAGTGCCTGGGGGAAGTAGGGTTGCCTTTATAGGTTTGAATTCAATTAAATCTTCAAATGAGGAGAGGTCTGTATATACGTATAGACCATCATCCAGTTGTTTGATTTGATCGTAAACAGCATCAGCCAGTTCCTCTTCATTGACTCTATCCCCATCGTTTAACTCGAGATAGAGATGGAGTTGAGGATTATCTCCTATTTCTTTATGTGCCGTCCACTCTTTATAAGGGATACCAGTCTTTTCAATCGCCTGCCAGATTACTCTTTCGGTCAATCTCATGAATCCCAGATCGATTAGATCGTCTGCTCTTCTCTCAAATGCTATCTGAGGTAATTGAATACTCAACCTGTCATTCTTGAGTTCAGTGATTCTGATCATATCACCGATCCTGTACCTGACCATAGCTCCGCCGTGAAAATTTGTGATTACCAACTCATAACAATCACCGCTTTTAACTTCATCAAGTAGTACCGTTTTCGGCTGGTAGGTATTATCCAGTTGCCACTTGACATGCTCTTTTTCAGGAATGAATTCAAGGTAGTTCAGGTTAGGAAAAAACACCATGCCGTTATTATCCCAGGTCTGAGTGGCGAGAACCGTAGTCTCAGTATTTCCGTATACTTCCAGAGGTGTTCTACCCCATAATTCTTTAATACGATTCCTGTATACTGTAACATCGGTACCAGTAGATATAATCTGTTTAAGCGACCATAAATCTTTAGGCAGCATAGAACGCCCGGCTATTTTACTAACCAGTTTTCCTTGAACCAGTCGTGAAAGTAGTCTGGGTTGTGAAATCAGGCTGCTTATATTAGTGCTGCCTGTTTGGTTTTTGAATTTCTCGCCTATTGCTACCAGTACCCCGGCTAAACCAAAAAACCCGGTCATCCCCTCTGATAAGGCGAGTTTAAAACCTTTATCAATCCTCTCATCAAATGACATATACTCTGATTCTACTAAAGGTGGTAAAAATTGGATGCCCAGTTCTTCGTTAAGTTTGTAAGGAATATTTCCTGTAAGAAAAGGTGGTTGAGCGGTAGCGTACAGCCATTTGTCTCCCGGGTTGAGTTTGACGTCTCCACGTTCATTGCATGCGGCAAATAAAGCGATGGCGCCGAAGTTCTTTCCGGCTTCTTCCCAGAACCTTTTATTAACCGGTATCCATTTGTATGGATATTCACCCGATCTGCCCGAGGTTTGCATCCAGAAATCAGGCTTCACCGGCAAGATATCTTCACGCTTTTCATTGAGATCATCACAATAATCAGCGTATGTCGTCATTGGCATATTTTGCCTGAATTCTTCAACAGTATCGGGAATATTATCGTTCATGAGTCTTCTGCCTAACTCACAATTTCCAAGTAATTGGATTTGTTCCTGGAGCAGACGGTTTTGGATATTCATAAATTCATCCATGCTGAGGTCGATAAAACCACAACACATCTGCCATGCGTCTTCTGTCCTTCCTTCTTTCAGTAGGTCAATTACTTTTGGCATATCTGCATCTCCAAAATTGATACCTTTATACAAAGGATTACTACTCTCTAGTATCAAATATATTATTCACTGAGATCATTTTTCA
The DNA here is from genome assembly GCA_011191975.1 of Dehalococcoidia bacterium. Taxonomy (GTDB): domain Bacteria; phylum Chloroflexota; class Dehalococcoidia; order Dehalococcoidales; family UBA2162; genus MGML01. The sequence goes on along the minus strand of DUFA01000032.1, from coordinate 5,136 downwards.
GATGGAAAGGTGTCTGTTACTAAAAAGTGAAAGTTTCCCTATAGCGTTGTTCCTGCTATTTCACGTTTTCTTTTAAATACTGTTGAACCACCTCCGTTATGATCTGAGTCATCGAGACCCGATTTCTCACCGCCCTTATCCGTATTGCTTCGTGGAGTTCTTGAGGAAGGTATATTGTGGTTCTTACTTTTTTGTTGGCTGGTTTATTTACCATAATCCTCACCGATTAAATTGTGCAGGACATTATAGCATTAGTATGTTAATACGTCAAGACGTTATAGCATTTGTATGTTATTGCATCAAGACATTATGATGACAATTTGTATCCAAATATATTATTACACTGGAATATGTCAGCCTTGAGTAAACAATATACATAATAATTAAGGACAAAAAATAAAGTAAACTTCGATATGTTTCTATACAGAAGTATTGCATGAGTAAAATTAGAATGACTCTCTATACTGACTTCATTTTTTTATTACGTTACTATGAAAATGATGGTATAATATGACCCAATATGAACAATAATGCTGTCACCGTTTCAGGGGTATCCAAGACGTATAATTCCACTCGGGTAGTCGATGATGTCTCCTTCGAAGTGAAAAGCGGAGAGATATTCGGGCTTATCGGTCCGAACGGCGCCGGTAAAACCACAACAATCAGAATGATAATGGATATTATCAAACCTGATGTAGGCGAAATATTCGTACTCGGTGAAAAAATCAGCAATGAAACCAAGAACCACATAGGATATCTTCCCGAAGAACGCGGAATGTATCGGAAACTCAAGGTAATCGACTCTATTGTCTATCTCGCCTCGCTTAAAGGTATCAGCACACGGATGGCGAGAAGTAGAGCCGAAGAATTGCTGGACAGGGTGGAAATGCTCGACCATGCCAATAAGAAGATTGAGGAACTCAGCCGCGGTATGGGGCAGCTTATCCAGTTCCTGGTTACGATTATCCATGATCCCGGGCTGGTTATTCTTGACGAACCTTCTGCCGGCCTTGATCCGGTAAACACCGAGTTATTGAAGAATCTCATCGTGGAAATGAGAAGCCAGGGCAAGGCGATTATTATGAGTACGCACAGAATGAACGAAGTCGAAGAAATGTGCGATCGTATATTTATGATAAATAGAGGGAAGAACGTCCTTTACGGAAAAATCGGGGAGATCAAAGCCAGGTTCAGAAATAACTCGATAGTACTTCAACATGAGGGAGAGTTGCCTGAATTGACAGGTATTATACGGCATACTGATTATCGGGATCACAAGGAATTGTTTCTTGATTCCGGGTCATCTGCTCAGGATATCCTTTCGCAATTAATCGAAAAAGGTATTAAAGTTAACAAGTTCGAAATATCGACTCCCAGTCTGAATGATATCTTTATACAGATGGCGGGAGAAGAGTAATGGATAAAATACTCAGGGTAATCAAACATGAGTTTATCGGGCTTGTTAAGCAGAAGGGATATATTATCATATCTCTTCTTTTTCCTCTCCTCTCATTTGCCGCGATTGGTGGTTACCAGATATTCCAGAATATTACAGCTGATGAAGAAGATGAGAATCCGACCGTAGGTTACGTTGATCAGATTGGAGGGTTTATCGATACCAGCCAGACAGTAGAGATTGATCTTATTCAGTATGATTCACTAGAAGAAGCAACTGATGCCTTGATAGTTGAGGATATCGATGAGTACTTTGTGATTACTCCGGATTATGTCTCTACAGGACAGATTGACCGGTTTACCTTGAAACGTGAACTTGAAATGTCCGGTACAGTCCGTTACGAGATCAGGAATTTTCTTTTGTTCAACCTGTTTAAAGAACGGTTCGAAGATGATCTCCTTGAGAGAACGATAAATCCTGCCTGGTTCAACAGCGTAAGGTTGGAGGCAACAGGAGAAGTATCTACGGAGCAGGGTGGGGTTGTAAGTGTGTTCCTGGTTCCGTATATATTTATGATGCTTTTCTGGATTGCGGTGCTTTCAGCAGCATTTACTTTAATAGAGGGACTGGGAGATGAGAAAGAAAACAGAGTAATGGAAATACTGCTGTCATCTGTTTCAGCCAAGCAGTTAATGCTGGGTAAGATCATTGGCCTGGGCGCTGCAGGATTTCTACAGATTGTATTCTGGTTCGTTACCGCATTTATCGTTGCAGGCATGGCATCAACCACTGTCGGCGGAATGTTTGCCAGTCTGGAGATACCGGGAAGGCTGATAGGATTCGGATTGTGTTATTTTATCCTTGGATATCTTTTATTCGCCGTTGTTTTTGCCTGCATAGGAGCGATAGTCCCTACATACAGGGATGGTCAGCAACTTTCCTTTTTCTTCATCATGCCAGCGGCGATACCACTGATATTAATAGCCTTCATGGTTGAAAACACCGATCATGCACTTACTACGTTTTTAACACTCTTTCCCGTAACCGCTCCGATGTCTTCGATTATCCGGCTCGCCGTTGGTGAAATACCTGTCTGGCAGATAGTTATCAGTATGGTTCTACTGATTATAAGCATAATAATTCTGTTCCTTATCGGCACCAAGATATTCAGAACCTACCTGCTGATGTACGGCAAGAGACCTGCATTCCGTGATATTTTCCGCAGTCTCCGGCAGGCATAAAGCTTATTAATCGTCGGATAATCAGCTGACTTTTCATTCAGATATAAAAACATATATAATATCTCCATTGTTCGAAAAAATTGAGGAGGTACTTACCAGTGTCTGACACAGCATACAATGAAATCGATGCTCCAACCAGGATTCTTATGGGACCTGGACCCAGCAATATCCATCCCCGCGTGCAGATGGCTATGATGGCACCCATGGTAGGTCATCTCGATCCATATTTTATTACCGTGATGGACGATACCGTAAAAATGCTGAGAACCGTATTTCGTACTGAGAATAAATTAACGTTCCCGATCTCGGGGACTGGATCAGCAGGGATGGAAGCCGGTTTTATTAATTTTCTTGAACCAGGTGATGTCGCTGTGATCGGTGTTAATGGATTTTTCAGCGCGCGAATGGTCGAAAATGCAGTAAGATGCGGCGCTAGAGTAGTCGAAGTACCAGCAGAGTGGGGGAGTATTATCGATCCTGCTGATGTAGAAGCAGCGCTTAAAGCTGAAAAAAAGGTAAAGATGGTGGCGGTTGTTCATGCCGAGACATCAACCGGGGTACTGCAACCGCTTGAAGAGATATCAAGGCTGGCCAAAGAGTATGATGCGTTGTTCCTCGCTGATACGGTTACCTCGCTTGGGGGTGCAGAGCTGGCAATAGATGACTGGGGGGTAGATATCAGTTACAGTGGATCTCAGAAGTGCCTGGGATGTCCGCCTGGTATGGCTCCGTTTACAGTGAATAAAAAAGCCCTGGATGTAGTCACTAATCGCAGTACGAAAGTACCAAGCTGGTATCTTGATCTTTCGCTGCTCTCAACCTACTGGACGAACGATAGGTTTTACCATCATACTGCACCAATTTCAATGGTTTACGCCCTGTATGAAGCCTTGCGGTTGGTTCTCGAAGAGGGTATTGAGGAACGTATTAAACGTCACCAGTTACATGGGGATGCACTGAAAACCGGGCTCGAGGCGATGGGACTTGAACTCCATGCCCAGGAAGGACACCGTCTCAGTATGCTGACCACGGTACGCATACCCTCCGGTGTGGATGATGCTGCCGTACGGAAAGGTTTGCTGAATGGATTTAATCTTGAAATTGGTGGAGGATTAGGGCCCTTAAAGGGACTGGTCTGGCGCATCGGTCTGATGGGATATTCATCAAATCCTGAAAATATATTGCTCGTGCTTGCCAGTCTTGAAAAGATGCTGGCAACCGAAGGATATAAGTTAGAGCCAGGAGCTGGAGTAAAAGCCGCGACAGAATATTTGAAAAATCACTAAGATATCGGCGATTGAGGTTGCGATGAGTAAATTTATTGATAAACTGAATAAACTGATCCGTGTCGAGTCTACGCCTATTGGATTCAGGAGAGACCAGACAGCGTCTTCAGCGAGGAAAATACAGCTGGTGTCACTCGTATTAAAAAGTGAAGCAGATAGTTCCGGAGTAGATGCTATATTATTCGATATTCGGGATAAAGGAATCGAGTCTGATTTATTGTCCGGAGTGCCGGGGGACATAACCTGGGGTGCATGGCTGAAAAGCCCCAAGCAGAAAGAATTGAAACAGCTGAAAGATGCCGGATGTGACTTTATTGTCTTTCCTGCTGAGAGTACACCTCTGGAGATAATTGAAGAACAAGAAATAGGGAAGGTGCTTGAGATAGATACATCGATCAGCGATCCTGTGCTACGATCGATAGTGGAGTTACCGGTGGATGCTGTTCTTGTATCTGTTGTATCAGGAAAGGATAATCCTTTGACTTGGTACGACCTGATGATTCTGCAAAGATTCGGCGGTTTTTCGAAAAAACCGTTATTTGCCCGCGTTCCGGCGAAGGTATCTTCCAGTGAACTCGAAGCATTGTGGGAAGTTGGAGTAATGGCGATTGTTACCGAGGGTAAAACCGACAAACTCAGGAAAACAATCGATAAAGCAGATTTTACGAAAGCCCGTAAACGTGAAAAAAATGAGCCTGTTATTCGACAGGTCAGTGACAACGATATAGAAGACGAATTCTAACTGTGATTACTCGTTCGCCTTAGTCAATATTTCTTTCATCCGAAAACTGATTTCCTTATTTTAATTAGACAAGCGAATTTGTAGACTACTATATTAAGCCTTCAGTATATCCTTCCGTCTCAAAGCCCTCTCCAGTGAAGGCTGCATTTTCATCTCTCGGAACTCCTTGATAGCGAAGTCAAGATGTTTGAGAGCTTCGGCTTTTTCATCTGGGTAGTGGTCAAGGAGTAATTCGGCAAGTTCCAGTCGCGACAGAGCTAACTCGGGGCGGAACGGCATCTCCGTGCAGACCTTGATTGCTTCCTGGTAGTGTTCTCTGGCATCGTCGTACCTTTCGAGAAGAGCTGCCGCACCGCCCAGGTGACGTGGTATACAGGTTAACGCACGCGGTCCTCCCGTAAGTACGCCTGTCGGGTTTAAGCGGTTATAAAGCAGTTCGGATGCCTGGGAATGACCGATAAGCACGCTGGC
>DUFA01000031.1 GCA_011191975.1 Dehalococcoidia bacterium | reverse complement strand
CACACAAAACATCGGTTTAGTGTTATCAAGCTCAATCCAACAAAAAGTCAGGAAGTAAAACGAGAAGAAAGCGCTATATTATCTATCCCCCAGGTACCAATTGGTTAGGTAATTAATTTAGCAACGAAAAAGCTTTTCCACGCTGGGGAGTCGTGTAAATTGATTCCATTCAGATCAGATGATTCTCTAACTAGAACTTAACTCTGATTGCGGCCTTTTCGCAATGAAACAATGAGAAATTAAGGAATTCCTATGTCTATATAGACATCCTGATATCCTATTAGACAATATATAATTTACTTGATTATTATAAAATTCCTTCTATAATACGAAGAAGTGTGTAATCAAGATGGATGCTAATAACTTATATTTACAAATAGAGAAAGATTTCATAACTCCTGGTCTTAGTGATGATTGGGCTCAGTACATGGAATCAATCTCTGAATATCTGACGGATGAATTCAAGTCACGATCGATGGGATTGGTTTGTGATAACACGGACGTTGTAAATAAAGTCTACACTGCAGTATTTTCATCAGACCACGTAATGAGATACATGTTAGATAAAGATGAATCTCACTTATTACTGTTCGTCCATCACCCATCAAATTGGGATATCCGTAAATATCCTGAGTATTTTCAACAAATGGACAGAAACCTTCTTCATCAGTTCGTAGAAAGGCAAATTTCGATATACAATCTGCATGTACCTCTTGATGCCTATGGAAAATATTCAACAAGTGTAAGTCTGGCTAACAACCTCGGTTTCAATATTATCAAACCGTTTTACCACTATTTTGGTGCTGAAGTAGGGGTATATTGTGAAACCAAAATCAGTAGTACCAGAGAATTAAATAAGCTTTTCGAAAGTACACTTGGTCACAGAACGAGTATTTATCCATATGGAAAGGATGAAATCAGTAGAGGAATTGTTGCTGTTGTAGCTGGAAGTGCTAACAGCATGAGCATCCATGAAGACATGATGAAAGAAGGAATCAATACTTTAATAACCGGTATCACTGTTAGAAATGAAATGACTGAACAGATCCACGCGAATGCTGAAGCCTACGAAATAAACATATTAGGAGGTACTCATTATTCCACGGAGAAACCTGGATGCCAGGCAATTTGTAAATACTTTCAAAGTATTGAACTACCTTCAGAATTTATCGAAGATACGCCTATACTAGAGGATTTATAAGAACAATTCGAACTCAAACCATATCAAATAGCCATATGCATGATTTGACAAATCAATATCAACTTTGGGTAGGGAGCCTGACGTTATTTCTGGTGGTATACCTTCGTCTGAAATGGCAGATACTCTTCTTACGGGATTAAAGAACGACATGTTCGAGATAGTAGTAAGCCAAACAAATTCCAGAATTACATAAACTCAGGTAACTTTCACTCATAAAGTAAAATTTTAAGAACTAGGATTTTACCCCCCCCTACGCCGATATTTCACAATCGTCTTTCGATTATTTCGGTTGATCTCTGTACCTACCTAATTGTGTGGTTCATACGCCTGTTCTGCTACTTTCTCTTGTTTCTATGTATTAGATCGTGCAACAATTAATCCACTCTTATAATCTAGTCCAACAAATCAAGTTTGTGAATATCTACATCAAGAGATGTATTATGCAACTGCAATATACATAAAGAAATACAACCAGTTATCTGTTTTTATAGATGCGGGAGAAATTTAACTTTGAGAAGAGCATCACTCGAGAAGGACTGGACAAAAGGAAGCGTCGCTGGAAACCTGTGGTCGTTGTCCTGGCCTATGCTGATAAGCCAAAGCCTCAGTATGATGGGGCCTACAATAGATATGATATGGGTTGGCAAACTAGGGACTGCCGCTGTCGCTGGAGTTGGCATTTCCGGTATGGTAATCCAAGTGGTGAACTCACTGACGATGGGCCTTTTTGCAGGTCTCCGGGCAATGATAGCCCGTTACATAGGAGCCGGAGATAAGGCTGGAGCGAATCATATCTTACAACAGGCTTTCGTAATCGGCGCTGTTTTTTCAATCATCACTGCGATAGTAGGGCTTTTCCTTGCTGAGCGGATATTAGTCACCTTTGGAGTAGAACCGGATGTCGTTGCTGAAGGCGCGGTGTATATGCGTATCCAACTCGTTGGTATGGTGACCATGTCGGTCTTGAGAATAACGGAATCCTCCATGCAGGCGTCCGGGGACACGGTAACGCCGATGAGGATAACAGTGTTCTACCGGATCCTTCATATTGTTCTAGTTCCCTTTTTCATCTTCGGATGGTGGATATTCCCTTCTCTCGGTGTTACCGGGGCTGCGTTAACGAATGTCATCACCCAGGGATTAGGGGGCGTTTTAGGACTTTGGCTCCTTTTTAGTGGTCGGAGTCGACTGAAACCAACGTTAAGAAATTTTAGACTCGATGGCAGTATAATCTGGCGTATGGCAAAAATAGGTATACCTGCTTCGATCACGGGAATACAGAGATTTTTCCCTTCCCTGGTACTAGTCTGGTTTGTCTCTCCTTTCGGTACTTTTGCTGTGGCAGCGTATTCTTTGATGCAGAGAATAGATAATTTCATAAGGGTGCCGGCTGCTTCGTTAGGAAGCAGTAGCGGTATTCTGGCTGCGCAGAATCTTGGAGCGGGTCAGCCGGAGCGAGCAGAACGGGGAGGCTGGATCGCCACCGGTGTCTTTACGGCAATTATGGTCATTGTGGCGGTGGTTATCTGGTTCTGGGCTGAAAATCTGATAGGTATCTTCAACAACGAAGCAGGTCTTGTTGAGATAGCCGCCGCTTTTCTCCGGATACAGATTATCGGTTATTTGGTATTCGGATTAGTAGTAACACTAAGTATGTGTATCGACGGCGTTGGTGATACCCTGCCTTCCATGATAGTCACTCTTGTGACAATGTGGCTGGTACAGATTCCCCTGGCATATTATTTACCTAAATATACCGATCTCGGAGTCCAGGGGATTCAATGGGCGATCGTGGCTGCTCTGCTGATACGGGCAGTCTTTTTCCCAACCTATTTTCGTCTCGGCAGATGGAAACGAAAGAAAATTTAACTTCCAAAAATTCGGAAAATTAGCTATATGGATAATGGTGATTCGTTGTGTTAGAAAACGCACTGTATGTCAGCGTGTTCCACCTGATGCTGTTTAGGGATAAGTAAAATTGTTCCTTTTTTGATATTGTGTTGAAACTAAACCCTATCAAATAGCTATACGCATCACTGGACAACGATCCCGATAATTATCCAATAGTAATATCTTCAGATTTTACCTTTTAGTATTTTGTGACACGTAAGGTGGGAAACAAAACAAATTGACATCAACTGAATTAAGATTGGAGGTTGAACGCACGTTTAGGTCAAACTTCAAGACCATTGCCCAAGAATGCAAATTGCTATTTTATGCCTTTTTTTTTCAATTTTACATTCTGGAATGCAGTCTTATCCGATAAAAGTAGTTAAATGAATAACTCCGAGGAGTGATAACAGGACCAGACTGTTGGACACTGCGACTCCTGAAACGACCGCAATCATTGCCTTCCATTGCTTTGCGCCCAGCATCCAGCTCAGTGACGATGCCCCGTAAACACCGATAGTTGGAAAGGGGATCGCCATCAACATTGCCAAACCTACGAGACCATATTTCTTGATTAATGGCGAATTCCCTTTTCTTCTTGTCTTCTCGAGGAATCGGTTGACGAAAAGCCACTTATTTTGTACCTTTCTATGGGAAAAGTTGAGAAAATACCAGACACCGAGAAAAACGAATATTGAATATGCAGTAGCGATAGCGAACACAACACCAGGATGAATACCAAAAAAAATCGGATAACCTCCATATCAATTTTCCAGTCCAAATCAGGTTATCCAATACCTATCTACACAAAATTTAAGTTGTATGTATCTTAAAACCAGTTCTGTACCATCTTTATTACACACTATTAATGTTGACAGGTCATTTATGTGACATACACTGGTTGGTCACGAACAAGCAGAATGTGACCTTTCATTAATATTTTGATGACTCCATTTGTATAATGTAATGAACTCTACTTAATTAGTTAGCTTGCAGGAGTGTTTGTCCCCAGGTAAAATCCACTATTATGAATAGTCAGTATCAAGAGATCAAGCCATTGAAAGAATACGTAACAGTCCTGGAGAACAAAGATAACCAGGCTAGGGGTGAACAAATTATTACTGCTCTTACCGAACTGGGACTGGAACCAACCTTCCAGAAATGCCGCTGGCCAAGAATAAGAAATATCATTGTTGACTTTACGCCTGAACCATACGCGAAGCGAATTTTATTCACAGCTCATTATGATGTTGTTAAAGGTAGTCCAGGAGCTAATGACAACGCTTCGGGAGTTGCCGCACTAATAGGACTCTGTCACGAATTAAAGCATCAAAAGGTACCGGTAAAAATAGTATTCTTTGACCGTGAAGAAGCCTGGCTTCGAACTCCTTTAATCCGGTTGGGGCTCCTCGGTTCCTTGTTCTATGTCTTAAAAAACGATATGCAAATAGTATCTGCTGTCTATAATCTAGAATTTTGCGGATTGGGAGACTGTCTTGGTATCTGGCCGATACATAGCGAGCAAGAAGAATTACCTGCTCTCCGTCGAGTTAAGACGGCAGCTTTGCGATTGGGATTACCATATCAGACTGCTAATATATCTTGGATACTTCTTAGCAGCGATCATATGTCTTTCAGGATAAAAGGGGTAAGAAACGCACTAACACTGTCACTACTTCCAAAGGATCAAGCCGACGTATTAGAGTTTTCATTATCAAAATTAAGTTTTCTAAAACTCTTGACCGGTCAGCGATCAACACTACCGAAACCACTCGATATTATTCATAGTAGTGAAGATACTTCAGATAATATCAATGAAAGCGCGCTTCGATTAATGCTTTCTTTGCTACTCGAACTAATTCCCAGTTATGACCTTTCGGGTTACCTATCTCCTTCTGGTAAAGACGGTAAGATATAAAAAGAATCAGGCTTACCCACCATCTGGTATTATATACTTACGATTAAAAGAGTAATAGATACTAATGCTAACAGTCCTTGTAAGGATGTTTCGGGCTACCAAACTTGATACTAGCCTTTATGAAGAGATCAAGTTCGACACGACAGCCAACAGGCAAGCATTTCTCGTCGTAATAATGGTGAGTTTAGCAACGGGTGTTGGGGCGGGTATCGCTGGTATATTTCAATGGGCTGAAGAATGGTCTATCTGGTTACTACTCGTAGCTGTAGTGAGTTCAATCGTTTCGTGGATACTCTTGTCATTCCTTACATATCTTGTTGTTACAAAACTATCGAAACGTGGACAGGCACCGGTTACCTTTAAGACAATACTCCGTACCATAAGTTTTTCAACCTCGCCGTTGTTATTGGGCTTTTTCCTGTTTTTACCCATATTAGGCCCCTACCTATGTTTTGTCGCTTTAATCTGGACTCTTATAGCAGAGGTAGTTGCCATAAGACAGGTAATCGGTTTCAGCACTGCTCGTGCTATTATTAATTGTTTTATAAGCTGGTTTGTCTGCCTGTTAATCGGAATTCTTCTTAGCATTATGATGTCAACGATCTTTATTGACGGAAACATTATTGTGTTGGGAAACTTTAATAGTCAAGTAAACTCAATCGTAAGACCTTATAGATTCAGTATTACCGCATGGGAGATTAAAACTATTCCTCACGAAATAAGTCAGTGGATTCACGGCAGTAATGACAATTTAGATAATACAGGTAATCTAGTCACGGAATACTTCTCTGATCCTGACGAAACGTCAAAGGCAATGGAAAACACTATAGAATTAATACTAGAGAAGCAAATTGAAGAAGTATTGATTGAGCAAAATATCTATGATTTCCCGCCAGTAAATTTAAAGCTGGATTTAATGCCTAATTTGTTAGTAATTTCGCCTCGAGACAGAATAGAAAGCATTAGAGAAATTATGCTGGACAATAACCTGATTACTGAAGAAATGGAAGATATTGAATCAACCATTGATGATCTGAACGTTTCTTCATTGGTGGTAGGACTCGGTGGTTTTGGAGGAGCTTATCCGAGTTTTGT
>DUFA01000030.1 GCA_011191975.1 Dehalococcoidia bacterium | reverse complement strand
TTGCTGCCGTTACAGACTCTGTCGACAACAACGGTTGCTCCAAGCGACTCTATCAGATCTACCAGTCCGGTACCGGTAATCTCGCTGCCAAGCAGCATCAACCTTGGTCCGCTAAATCCTTCTTGTCGATTCTGAAGCTTGTCTATCGCGTCCATGAGTAGTTTATTGTGCTCTTCCTTATCCATAATCTGGCTGGAAAGAACCATTGCCATGGCTTCGGAACCGGAAACCACCGGATTATCGAGACGCCTGAGTTCATATACCTGCCTCATCAGGATGCGGTTTGTATTATACACGTCAATTGCATGATCCAGGGATTCATCCGTTATTTCTTTGCCTGCCCAATCTTCAATATATCTCTTGAATGCCTTCAACTCGGAATACATCAGGTCTTTGGCACTAGGTTCATCCAGCTGTGACGGCATTGCGATGTAATGTTTAAAGGAAACGTCCAACAGATCCCACCAATTGGCGACCGCACCACGTATCGGCATGCAACTTTCTACATGGACAATCCCATCGAGATAATCATATTCACCTTTCAACCCTTGTGCCAGAACACCAAGTGTGTACGGGCAGAACGCATTATAAAGATAACGCTGGCTTATCCCTTCAATATCCGGTTTACTAAAGATACTGACCGGGAGGATCCCCGCTGCGTATGCTATTTCTTCCGGGAAGTAATGGGAGAAATACCCTATCACCTTGCCGCCGGTCTTTTGTTTCCAGTCTTTTGCGTGCTTATGAGGGTCTTCCAGCAGTTTTTGAAATCTTTCCATAATCCATATACTCCTTCGTTTTCCTCTTAACTTACTCCCGAAGCGGCCATTTCGGCTGCAAGCACGGCAGCACCAACAGCACCAACTATCTGAGGATCACCGTTTTCAATCGTAAGAACCTTTATTCCTAGTTCTCTCTCTATCCTGCTGACAATTCCCGTGTTTTTAGCCACTCCGCCGGTAATCACCAGGTCTTCTGCAACCTTTCCGTTCCCCGACTGATTAGCCATTCGTTGAAGGAGTATATAATCTCTCCAGGCTATGGCAAAGCAATACGAGGCAAGAACCTTGTCCTGCGAAGCGCGTCTCATCATCTGGGCAACCATGCTGTTAGCGTAGGTGATGCAGGTGCTGCTTACTGGTTCGGGATCTTCATCAACCTCGAGTGAAAGTTTCCCGATGTCCTCGATGGGTATCGCCATTATATCGGCAAAGGTTTCGATTCCACGTCCGGTACCACAAGCGCATTTATCATTCATAAGGAATGATGTTGCGTTTCCATACTGGTCTAACATGATAGCTTTCGTATCCTGTCCGCCTATATCCAGAACGGTTCTCACTGATGGACCGTACATATTGAAAGCACCACGAGCATGGCATGCAATTTCCGTTGCAGTATCATCGGCATATGAAGCGTTTGCCCTGCCATATCCTGTACTTACTATTTTCTGAAGTGTATTTTTATCGATCCCGGCTGCCGCAAGAGCTTTCTCCAGAGCTCTTGCACCGCTTGCCTGGCTGTCTGCGGCATTAGCCAGTATGCTGTACGCGGCCAGCTTATCGTCGGATAAAATGGCTGCTTTGGAGCTTATCGTACCTATATCTACGCCGGCAGTTAGGACGGAAGCATTCCTGCAGTCAATGCCGGTCGATTTTCCCTCCACCGCCGGCCATTTCCAATACTCAGTTTTCATATTTTATTGTTTACCTCCAGTCTTTCGGTAAATGTGCCCGTCAGGTTATCAGGTATTCTTTGCATTGACAAAAAATTGCACCTCCTTTCTTAAAAGATGATGTGCGCGAATTAGTACATGTATGCAGTCTGATCCGGTTTCATCACCTTCGTTACTTACTTTGGCAATACTACCTGATTTTCAAAGATATTCTCTATTTACTAAATAAAAATCGGGTCAGAATCCTTTCAATCTGTCCCGATAATTATTAGTAATTATATTGTATTTTCTATTATTGATGTATATTACTTCTATCAGCGAGTAACCTGTTTCCAGAGTAAGAGATATTAATTTATTAAGAGTTGCTTGCTTTTTCATTACTTCACCTAGAGAAGTAACAGGATAACTCACCGGGAAAAGGTCCCATGAAGAAAGTTACGCCGATAATAATACTATACCGGGGTATCCTTGCCCGGATTGCCAGCAGGGATGATGGTATCAAAAACCGTAACTGAAGTCAAATATTAATTACTTGGTTTGTAAGTTTGATGTCGAAAAAGAGTACAGCCTATAATATGGTTGCATATCAACACTACAAGGAGATAGGTGCGAGTGAAAATCCGACTTAAAACCAATTTTGAAAATGGAGAACGTGAAATAGAGACCAGCAGTCGTACTCTAAAGGACCTGCTCTATGAATTATCAAAGCAGTACCCCGCGGAACGGTTTTATAACAAGGACTGGGAAGATGTAACGATAACATATACCGTTGAACTGAACGGGAAATTGTATGATTCTCTTCCAAATCAACTCGATACCAGATTGAAGGACGATGATGTTGTGGAAATCTACCAGTCTGGTGAATTTGAAGAAGATTAAATATATCCTTAGCTATAATGGAAATAGAAAAGAGGACGGGTGCGGATATTTCCGCACCCGTTCCTACTAATCGTATATTTCGTTATACCCGGCTTTACCGCCAGGCATCGATGTTGTAAACCGGATCTGTGCCGGGTCTGCGACCGCTTATCCACTGGGGATATTCTTCACCGCTGCCGGTAACGATGATGCAGCTTTCGTAAGGATCTCTTACGAAAGATACCCCGTCGTAATCGTCGGGGAGTTCTTTGTAGGGTTTCCCTGATTTCGGTTCGATACCGAGCCACGAATTGGTGTTTACATCTACCCACGAGTGAGTCCTGTAGTTTGCCATAGTCGTGAAACTGGCCTTGTAGATCCATTCATAAACCGCGTCCTTTGTCTTGAAACCGGCGTCATACAAAGCCTGAGCCATCTGCGGCAGCATGAAGAAAGTGATGCCGCCTTCTCTATCGTGCCATATTCCAGGAATGAAGTATTCCAGCCAGTTCTTGGGACCGGGCACTCCCTTAACGCCGAGTCGCCTGGCGACACCGCCATGACCACTCTTTACGAAGGCACGGTAGCCGCCCGGAGAGAATTCAGTGCGGTGGATATTGGTCGAACCGCCCCTGCCGAAATTGAAGGTGTAAAGAATACTCTCGTCTTTCTTAAAATCGTATTCTTCGTTAAGGCCTTTCCATCCCGGTGGAAGTGAGTCCAGGTCTTCCGGGATGGCGTTGAAGAGTGGTGCACCCATGACGCCGCAGTTGGTAACGTTCGGAATATTCCCGCCGAAGTTCCGCCACATTAACTCGCCGGCACGGGCTAGACTCCTGTTGGCAGGATTGCCGGGTCCCATCAGGCCGACATCGAAATTCATGCCGATTTCCTTGGCGATAGGACCACTTACACAGAAACCAACGCTGCCGCGACCGTCACCGCCGCCACCTCCACCTGATTCAGCAATGGCAAGAACGACCGGGAACATATCCGGCGTGCATCCTGCCATAACTGCGTTAACCGCTACCTGTTCTACTGTGGCTCCGCGGTCGACGGGTCGGAAAACCACAGGAGTTCCCTTGGTTCTTTTTCTTCCCATAGACTGGAAGGCGAATCCTCCGTGATCGGACTGGAGTGTTATTAATTCATCGGGTTTATGGCTGGTGCCTTTCAGCATCTCAGCGACACGTTCCTCTGTTGGAACAACAATCGGCAGTCCGTCAGTATACTTTGCTATAGGAGCATTTCGCAAAGCTGGATGTCTTTCAGTCTGCATGTAGAATTTTTCAGCGTCTTCAAGGGTGCCTTCGAAGAGAATCCTGTTCTGGTTTATGGTGTAACTCCCACCTTTTTTTTCGGCTTCCGTAAGAGGTCGGGTTAGATGGTTAAAGACTTCCGGCAGGAATCTTTCCACATCTTCCGGACCCTGCATAGTCCTGGAAACTGCAACGTACCTCAGAAGTGGAGAGCCTTCCAGCAATGCTGCCTGCCGGAAACATTCAGACTGATCTTCATAGATTAAGGATACAATCGGTATACCCGACTGTTCGATATCCGCTACCTGGAACAACTGTTCCCAGATGGCACCATGTCACCAGATGACGCCGGCTATTACCGCGTCACAGCCTTTTCTTTCCTCTTCGGTCAATTCAGCACTGAAGCCGAACTGCCTTTTTACCTTCCACTCGGTATCCGGGTAATCCATCGGTAGCTTTTTCAGTAAGGGTATGGTAATATCCTGGTCACCACCGGCATTAATACACAAGTAAATGGTCTTGCCTTTGATGGTATCCAGCGGAGGAGCCAGGGGATATAAGTCCACCTGGTCCTGAATTCCTACGGGATTCAAACATTTGTACGTATTGGCCATTTTTCTCCTTTCCTTATATGTTTTCTATTGTTATTTCGATTTCTGTATTTAAGCCATTGCTATTATATGACCTTCTCAAGTAAAAAGAAAAGTATATACTGAGCTACACTAATTAATGTACGTACTAGTGATTTGGAGTTCAAAACAATACCGTTTTTTAATCTCGTTATTTATCTTTTATCAAGGATCTACCATCGGAAAAAGCAGTACCGCACTCCTCGCCGACATAACAATATTTCCCGCCTGACAGGAAAACCTGGTTGATTTTCTTCATATCAGGCTTATCATCGGTAAGACAATCCTCGTTAACGTAAGTACCGACTATTTCGCCGAAAAAGACGTCGTAATTCGGCAAATCAACCACTTGGTAAACCTTGCACAGGATATTTACCGGGCATTCTTCAATCATAGGAGTTTTCCCGTCTTCATCGTAAAAGGGAGTAAAGACTCCTGATTTGTCTACCTCTCTGCCTGAGACCAGTCCTACGTAGTCCATCTTCTGTACGATTTTATCGGATGGGATATTTATACTGAAATACCCGTTTTCTTTGATACCGTCATTCGTATAATGAACTTTGTTGATCGAGATATACATCATCGGCGGGTTCATGGATAACCCGCTGCATTGACCGAGAGTAATATAGTTTTCCTTTCCATTGACCAGAGCTCCGACTATTACCGAAGGGCTGATTCCTACACGCATATTTCCAATATTTCTTTTAGTCATTAATATTCTCCTTTTCTGTCATTAGTTATAGATATATTACTCACATGACTCCGAGATTTCCAGCCGTTTTTTTAATTATCCATATTGCCACACACATGTTTACCAACTATAATGAAAAAGGTTAAAAATCAGGAGGTATACTGTGCCAGCTATTGCTTAGCTTTTCACGAGGGAGATAATCTATCTTTTTTAAAGCTCTGTTTCGTGAAGAAATTGAGTGAAGCGGCATTTGATAATAAATAATACTGAAATTTAGATAATACACGGATGGCACGCCGTTTTACTTGGCATTCCGGCGTGCTTTTTTATTGTAAAAGGAGAATACAGTAATGCAAAACGAACATTTAATTTCACATACGGATATATCCGACGAATTTATATCGGAATATTTAGAAGTGAATCCTGAACTGGATGAGATTACCTGCCTTGTCCCGAAAAACAATGAGTCTGTAGAAGACCTTCTGGAGGAGAACGGTTTCAGGTATCTGGGTAAACGTACGGTCGAAGGTGAAGTAAGGGATATCTATAAGTGGTTCAGGAACCTGGAGAAGTATGAAGCTATGGGTGCGTTCTTTGACAGGAGGGCAGATGATTATGATCTCCACATGAGTGAAAACAGCGATCTCCATGAAACAGGTTTCATATCACTGTTAAAAGCCATTCCTGTTATGAAAGATCCTTTATCGATTCTGGACCTGGGTTGCGGTACCGGCGCTGAACTCAAGTATGTTTTCGATAAAGTCCCGAACGCTCATGTAGTCTGTGTCGATGTGTCAGAAAAGATGCTTTATATACTGCGTGAAAAGTATCCTGAATACATCGATAATTTAGAGATAATGTGTAAATCGTACCTTAAGATGGAGTTTGGTAAAGAGAAATTCGACTATGTGATTGCCTGCAGTACACTGCATCACCTGCTCGCAGAAGATAAGCTGGAATTGTACAGGAAGATAAAGCGTGCATTAAAACCAGACGGAGTGTTGTTGATACATGACTATATTTCACTTACAGAAGAGGAAGAATTAACTCGAAGAGAGAAGTTTCTGAGTTTGATTGAGAATGGTGAAATCGAAAAATCACAGATATACCATATTGATATACCGCTTACTGTGGCCCATGAGGAGAAAATACTGAAAGCCGCCGGATTTGAGTCGGTAAGGTTGGAAAGAGTGGGAGAAAATTACGTGATCATTACTGCATGATGTATAGGCGGTCCGGCTATTTAGCCGGACCGCCTGTTATCTTGATCTGCTACAATTTCAAACCATCATACTCAGGCAAAGAATACTTATAACCGAACTCGGTATTGAACACCAGTGATCCCAACTATATACTGTGTCCATAAGCTTACGCATCAAATGGTAACTGGAGGATACTATGAGTTCTAAAATGAGTAAACTGGACAACTGGGCAACAAATAAGATTAAAACCGAATATAAAGACGACGTACAACTCCTCATAGGTCACAACAGTTACAGATTGCCGGGAGATGCCGAACTGGCTCAAATCAGTTTCTTTTTCCCGGCTACTGATAAGGCATACGCTTTAGCAAAGACGTTTATTATCGATGGTATAGGATACGACCTGTTTCCGATGTCGTGGGAACGAATTGAAAGAATGACGGAGCTTGACGAAGACAACGCTCCCTGCGTGGGTGAAGCTGAGATCCTTTATTACAGGACCGAAGAGGATAAGGAGAGGTTTCTCGAACTCCAGAAAAGATTGAAGGATCATTTAAGTGATTCTCAATTCGTACTGAAAAAGGCGCTTGAGAAAGTAAACGTGGCTATGGAACTATACCAGACGATGATGTTCGAGGATGAACTCTTCAAGGTAAGAAAAGCGGCGGGTCATATCCTGAATTACTTGCTTAATGCAGTAGCGTACACTAATGGGAAATATTTCAGGACCGGGTATATGAACGCCAAACAGGATTTGCTGGAAATGAAGGATATACCGGAAAACTTACTCCGGCTTCAGGAAGATATCATCAAGGCTGGCGCAACCGGAGAAATCAAGCAGTTGTGCCATGAGCTAATATCCTCTACCAGGCGGTATTTTGCCGGTAAAAAGGGAGAGCCGGAAAAGAGATGGGTTGACCAGAATTATACTGATCTTGCCCACTGGTACCAGGAGCTGAGTTACGCCTGGAGAGAGGTATATCACTGGTGTGACCGTGATGAACCGGTACTAGCCTTTATGCGGGGATGCTTCCTGCAAAGCGAACTTGATATCGTCACTGACGAATTCGGTCTAGAAGAGCTTGATTTACTGGGTTCATTTAATTTCAGTGATTTAGCAGCATATCGAAAGCAGGCAGAAATCCTTGAGAAGAAAATAATCTCGGTAATAGAAAAGAAGGGCGTATCTATAGAGTCATACGATACCGTTAAGGATTTCTTGAGTGCTAATCAATAGTGACCGGAAAGTAATTGATGAAATATAAAAAAGCATCTGACATATTGCCAGACAAATTACTTAGGGAAGTGCAGAAATTTGTGGAAGGCGAAACTCTGTATATTCCGAAGAGCAGGGGACGTAAAAAATGGGGAGAGAATTCAGGTGGAAGGCGTTTCTACAAAGAACGAAACGAAGAGATACGGAACAAATACTTTCACAAGGTTTCTATAGAGGAATTAGCTGAGGAGTACGGATTATCGTATGAGACTGTCAGGAAGATAGTGTATAAATAAGTGATGGTATTGCGTTTGCGAAATATCTTGAAAAATTTGCTCATCCTGAGTCTGTCGAAGGATGAGCAGTAGTAAGATTCAGGATGAATGGTATAAAGCTATCTTTTCCGCTCATGGTGAGTTTATCGAACCATGAGCGGATTCGGTATAATCCATATGACTTTTCCAGCGCACTTGTGAGACATGATATCAGTATCAATTATCGGTATTGTTTTGTCCGGAATCGGATTATTTTGACTTTTTTCATAATCGAAATATACAATTAGTTGGCATTCCCCCCATAATTCTGAAGAAATATATTTGAAGGATAGATTATGTTTCAAAAAGCTTATATTCCGTATAAAGGTTATTGGTCGTCACCTTTCTCAAGATGGCAGATGTCGTTTCAAAGCGCCAATGCAATAGAGTTAGGTGCCGCAACCGCCAGGAAATTCCTGGAATTGAGAGGTTATACGCCCGATATATTCGATGGCTGTGTTCTGGGGAGTACGGTGGCACAGCCTAAATGGTTTCATATGACACCATGGTTCTGTGCAATGATGGGGAATGATAAAATTAGCGGACCAATGATAAGCCAGGCATGTGCGACCAGCGCTACCTGCATTTATACCGCCGCCGCGGGAGTGGAAACAGGGATGTATAAAACGGTACTGGCGGCAGCCGCTGATCGTACCTCGAATTCTCCTCATTTGGCCTGGGCGAATCCCCTCGGTTCCAGTGGCGAAGTAATCAGTGAAAACTGGATGACTGATAATTTCACCGATCCCTATGCAGGTCACCTGATGGTGGAAACCGCGGAGTTCGTAGCTACAGATTTCGGCGGTATTACCAAGGAAGAATCGGACACAATGGCAATACGCCGATACGAACAATATGCGATGAGCCTGGAAAACGACAGGGAATTCCAGAAAGGATACATGATCCCGGTTGAAGTAAACCTAAGCAGGAAGAAAACTATCATTGTCGATGCTGATGAGGGTGTCAGGCCGAATACTGCAGAAGGGTTGGCACCGCTAAAGCCGACGGTCGAGGGTGGCTGTATTACCTATGGCGCTCAGACCCATCCTGCTGACGCGAATGCCGGTGTTATTGTCACGACACAAGAAAGAGCCGCGGAGTTGAGTAAGGATAAAGGAGTAACCATTCAGTTACTGAGTTATGGCTCTGCAAGAGCCAAGCCGGCCAGGATGGCGGCCGCTGTCACGCCGGCTGCTGAAATGGCTCTTAACAATGCAGATGTAGAAGTAAAGGACCTGTCAGCGGTAAAAACCCATAATCCGTTTACCATAAACGATATCGTCATGGGCAGCCTGATGAAAATTCCGGATGATATTTTCAATAACTACGGAAGTTCGCTGATATTCGGGCATCCGCAAGGCCCTACGGGAGCACGCTGCACGATAGAACTTATCGAGGAACTGGTGAAACTTGGTGGCGGATATGGCCTATTTGCAGGTTGTGCTGCTGGTGATACCGCTGCTGCCCTTGTGGTAAAAGTATCCTAGATATCATAAATGAAATAAGATTTCAAACCTGATATGTCTGCGGTCAGACCTGAACACTTTACAGGCTGATGACCGTGGCTTCTTTCCCGGGAGTTATCAAGGCATTCATTACCTCTTCGTCCAGTTCTACACCGAGTCCGGGTCCGTTGGGCGGATAAAGATAACCACCTTCATAATGGACACCCTTTTTAGCTAAATCACCGGTGAGAGGTGGATTTACCGTATCCGGGCGGTTGTAAAGATTCAAGGGACCGATGGATTCCTGTTCGACCTTTCCCATCCAGTCAATGGCTGCCAGGAAATGAGCTTCAGAAGCGGCCCCGATCCCGGAGTTGATCATGCAGCCGCACATAACCATGATATCGGCGCTCTGGGCGATACTCACCCACTTCTGCGATTTCAGAAGACCGCCGGCTTTCGGTATCTTGAGGAATAAACCATCGACCGCATCCATCGTTATCAGGCGATGAAGGTCACTCAGTTCAACCGCCGCTTCATCGGCGAACACCGGGATGTCTATCTTGCGGCGTAGTCTTGCCATACCTTCATAGTCCCAGCGCGGGACCGGTTGTTCTACCAGGAACAAGTCATATTTCTCCAACGCTTTCAGCGTGTGTAGAGCCTGGTTATAATGCCAGCCGCCGTTGGCGTCTATCATTATGCGTGCTTTGTCGCCCACGGCTTCTCTCAGAGCGGCAACTATTTCCACATCCTCTTCGAGACTTCGAAGTCCAACCTTAAGTTTCAGGCTCCTGAAACCGGCATTAAGTAGCTTTTCACCATCAGCGGCTACTATCTCTGGAGTATCCGAAGACATTACGAAGCAGAGGGGTATTTTCTCATTGGACAGTCCACCCAGAAGGTTATATACAGGAGTATTCAACGCCTTTCCCTTGATATCATGCAGGCAGTAGTCTATCACCGCTTTCGACTGGTAATTTGTCCGTACGGCTCTGTCCATTCTGGCGACTATCTGTTCTATCTTGAAAGGATCCTCTCCCAGGAGTATCTGGGGACCGTAAACCTTGTTGATGTTGTGCATCATCGAATCCTGGCTTTCACCCATGTACCAGGGAGAAGTTCCCCCGGTCTCACATATACCGGTGATCCCCTCATCGGTTTGTATCTTAACGACAACAACATCAGAAGCTAACTCGGCTCCGCCTGCCATAATCATCGGCTTGGCGAATTTTAATGAAACAGGTACGCATTCAATGCTTATTATCTTCATATTATATGTACCTCATGAGAACTATACATTCACACAATTCTACCGGATAGTTGCTAATATTCCAAGTGAAGTACCGGTTATTCGAAAGAGCCTTTATAATATATGAATGATTGGGATATGATAGGTAACAGGAAATGAAAGACCAAAAAATCATTACGCATCCCGGCAGCGCCCATTTCGATGACGTAACGGCTGTCAGTCTGTTACTCGCTGTGTATGAAAATACGGATTTTCATATCGAACGGCGCGAACCGATACTGGAAGAACTGGAAGATCCGGATATCTGGGTGATAGATATAGGGGATAGATACGAACCAGAGAAACATAATTTCGATCATCACCAATCGCTCGAATGCCCGGCATCGTTTATCCTTGTAGCCGAATATCTTGGTTTGACCGAACGATTGTCTATTATGCCGTGGTGGGATTTTAAGGACGAAGTGGACCGTTACGGATCACGTGTGAGCTCGACCAAGTTTAACGCCGGAGATGATCTGATAAACCGGAATCCTGTAGAAGACTGGCTCGCGGCTCGTTTTGCGTCTGACGTTGAGAAAACTATCCCCTTGCTTAGGAGTTTCGGTAAGTACCTGATTGAAGAAGCCGACAAGCTAAAAAACCAGATAGAAGTTTTACGAAGCGGTACACGACTTGAAATTTCGGGAGTTCCCGCTGTGATAAGTAAGACAAGAGAAACGATCGGGCTTGAAGAATTCCGGCGACTGGAAGATAATCCTCCCGACATAGTTATTTCAATGGATCGGCGTGATGACGGATGGCGGATTTTCCGTTACGAAGGTACCCCGATTGACCTGACTCTGGTTTCAGATGATGAACGGATATCTTTTGCACATAAAAACGGATTCTTAGCGAAAACCAGGAATAAATTGCCCGTAGATGAACTTATTAACCTTGTAAGTAAAGCGGTTGTCAGGAAAGATGAAACAGAATAATCCGTCTTTCGATCCTGAAATTCTTATCCAACTTACCCGCATGCGAATGACTTTCGGCAGGTATAAAGACCGGGTTCTGTGTGACCTTCCAGAACCTTACCTTGTATGGTTTCATAGAAAGGGATATCCGTCCGGTAAGATAGGAATACTCCTGGAATCCCTGTATGAAATCAGGATCAATGGCCTAGACTACCTCCTCACACCGTTTAAAGAAAAAGCGGGAAATAGTAACCATACCAATACATCCGATGATAAAAGCGGGTAGCTGTCAGCTACCCGCTGTATATTACATGTATAACGGATTCTATTTTTTCGGTTTTATACGTATGGAACTTACCTTGTAACCGGGTATCTTGGCGACCGGATCGAGTGAATCGAGGGTAAGCTGGTTGACGGGCGCTTCCTTGAAATGGAAGGTCATGAATGCTACACCCTCAGGCGACCTGTCAGTAATCTTAACTTTCGTTAGCACCTTACCGCGTCGAGATTCCAGTTCTACCAGGTCTCCCTGTTTCACATCCATTCTGGCAGCATCGGCGGGATTTATCTCTACTTCAGCTTCAGGCCTGATCTCATCAAGTCCTTTCGAATGCCGTGTCATATTGCCGCCATGGTAGTGATAAAGAATTCTTCCTGTGGATAGGATGATAGGATACTCTTTATCGGTGAGTTCCGGAGCTTCTTTATAAGGAGTGCGTTGAAACCTGCCGAGTCCGCATGAGAACTGACCCTGGTGCAGGAATCGTGTTCCGTCATCATCTTCAGTAAGACATGGCCACTGCAGGCCGTTTTTTTCAATCCTGGTATAGTTGATACCGGCATAGGTAGGGGTCAATGTCCGGATTTCTTCGAATACTTCCTCGGGCCCACTGTATTTCATCTCGTATCCCAGGCGGGTGGCTATGTCCGGGATTACCATCCATTCCGGGCGACTGTCGCCTATGGGTTCGATGGCTTTCCGTACTCGTTGTACCCTTCGCTCGGTATTGGTGAATGTACCGTCTTTCTCAGCGAAACTGACTCCGGGCAGTACCACGTCGGCATATTGCGCCGTATTCGTCATGAATATATCCTGGACAACCAGAAAATCAAGTTTCTTGAGTGCTTCCTCCACATGCGTACTGTTGGGATCCGAGATTATAGGATCTTCTCCCATAACGTATAAGCTTCTAATTTTCCCATCCGAGATGCTGTTCATCATCTCAACCAGTGTCAGGCCCGGGTTGGGAGAAAGCGATGCCCCCCAGGCTTTTTCGAATTTAGCCCTGGCTTCTTCACTGGCGACCTGTTGATAGCCGGTGTATACATTCGGGAGAGCCCCGAGATCACAGGCGCCCTGAACATTGTTCTGTCCTCTGAGCGGATTAACCCCGGTGCTTTCCTTGCCTACATTGCCGGTCGCCATTGCCAGGTTGGCGAGAGCCATCACGTTATTCGTACCGGATGTATGCTGGGTAATGCCCATGCAGTATAGAATGGTTGCGGTTTTAGCCCGGGCATAGGTACGGGCAGCTTCCCGGATTTTTTCTGCAGGAATGCCCGTAATAATGCTGACCTTATCGGGATCGTATCCTTTGACTTCTTCTTTAACATCATCAAAACCTATCGTACACGTCTCAACGAATTCTTTATCGTACAGGTTTTCCGAAATAATGACGTTAAGGAGTCCGTTGATAAGAGCGACATCAGTGCCGGGTTTTTGCATCAGCCAGATATCGGCGAAGTCTACCATCCTTATTTTCCGGGGATCGGCTACAATTACTTTACCACCCTTGTTACGGGCGGCTTTCATTACTTCAAGTGCAATAATCGGATGGTTTTCCGAAGTATTTGAACCTATAATGAAAATGCACTCTGCATTCTCTATTTCTGAAATCGAATTGGTCATTGCTCCGCTGCCGAAACTCGTGGCCAGACCGGCCACGGTGGGAGAATGTCAGAGACGGGCACAGTGGTCGACGTTGTTGGTGCCGATCGCCGCCCTTGCCAGTTTCTGCAAGAGGTAATTATCCTCGTTGGTACATTTCGCTGAAGACAGGAATGCCAGGCTGTCAGGTCCGGTTGTATCCCTGATCTCCTTAAGTTTTCCTGCCACCATGTCCAGGACTTCATCCCAGCTTGCTTCCCTGAACTTACCCTCTCCTCTTTCTCCAACACGAATGAGAGGAGTGGTCAGCCGTGCTGAATTATTTACAAAGTCAAGTCCGAATTTACCTTTCACGCAGGCCTGGCCTTTATTGACTATTCCATCGGGGTCGGGAGTAACCCTGATTATCTTTTCGTCTATTATATCCAGCTTAAGCTGGCAGCCAATGCCGCAGTACGGGCAGATCGTCGTCACCGTCCTGTCAGGTTTTTTTTCAAGGTATGACATTCTTTCGGAGAGAGCTCCGACGGGACAAGCATCGACGCAAGCACCGCAGAACTGGCAGTCCGCTTCTTCGAGGACTTTGTCTCCCGGTGGAGAAATAACATAGCATTTCAGGCATCTCTGAGCTTCGGCTTCAGCTACCTCGCGAGTCATCCCGTTCTCAACTTCATCGAAGGTCCTGATTCGCTCTTCAACCGGCAAATAGGTGAAAACAGCCTCTACTTCTTCAGGCAGGATTGTTTCAGGCAGTATTTCCGCTTCTTCCGGCTGAACCAGCGATTCGGAGATATCACCTTGTCCACCGAGATAAAGGTCAATCGCCTCTGCCGCTTTCCTGGCGTCGGCAATGGCCTCTATAACCGTTGCCGGTCCGCGGGAACAATCGCCGCCTGCGAATACTCCTTCATGGCTGGTCATCATACTGCCATTTACCGTCACCGTATTCCCACGCCCGGTTTCGACATCGAATCCTTCAGGTACCTGGGGGCGCTGACCGATCGCGGCGATAAGAGTATCAAGCTCGGAAATGAAGTTACTGCCCTCTATGGGTACCGGTCTCCTCCGGCCACTCTCATCCGGTTCTCCAAGTTCCATTCTCTGGCAGTCGAGTTTCAGTACTTTACCATCAGCCGTGACTTTTGCCGGAGCTGACAGGTAGAGAATTTCTATTCCTTCTTCGATAGCTGCTTCCACTTCTTCAGGATTGGCGGGCATTTCAGCACGGGTACGACGATAGAATATGGTTACTTTTTCGGCGCCAAGCCGGAGTGAAATACGGGCGGCATCAATGGCAACATTGCCCCCACCGACGACGCCGACTCTTTTGCCCGTTTCCGGGTTTTCATTAAGGTTAGCTTTCCTCAGGTATTCGGCGGCATCGATAATACCGGGCAGGTTTTCTCCTTCGACACCAAGTGTCATTCCCTGGTGGGCACCGACACCCAGGAACACAGCGTCGTATCCATCTTTCAGAAGTGATTCTACCGATTCAATTCTGGTATTCAGCTTGATCTCGACACCGGCGTTCTTGATTTCCTTAATTTCAACGGAAAGGATATCTCTCGGCAGGCGGTATGCCGGTATCCCTACCCTCATCATTCCTCCGGGTTCCGGCAAGGCTTCAAATACAGTTACTCCGTGTCCCAGTTTGGCCAGGTAATAAGCGGCAGTAAGTCCTGCTGGTCCAGAACCGATTACAGCTACTTTCTTTCCCGTGTAAGGCAGCTTGACCACCGATTTCTTCCACGAATCATCACCGTTATCACTCGCATACCGTTTCAGCATCCTGATACTCAACGGTTTGTCGATTTCGAGTCCACGCTGGCAGGCTTCTTCACAGGGGTGTACACATACTCTGCCCAAAGCAGCGGGGAATGGTACTTTTTCACGGATGACTGCAAGAGCCGCACTTGGGCGTCCTCTGGCAATAAGACGTATATACCGAGGGATATCTATTCCGGCAGGACAAGCCCGGTGGCAGGGGTAGGCCGGTTCGATAGCTTTCACATGTCTTACGTTATCGCAAATCCTCACGCATCGTTCACACATTATGCAGAGATTGTTGTCACGGATAAAGAAGGGGTTATCTTCACGTACAGGGAGATTCCGGGGAAGGTATTCGGGCATTTTGTCGATCCCAATGTAATCGACAGCATCCTGCAGTTCACAGCGGCCATTCTTGGAGCAAAGCACACATCGCTCCGAAATATCCACGTTACGCAGACAGATGTCGAGAGGTCCGCAGCGCTCCCTTCGGTCGCAGATAAGGCACTCATGCGGATGCCTGACGAGGATGCGCTGGAGGGCTTCCCGACGAAGTTCCTTTATCTCAAGTGTATCAGTATTTACCGACATGCCTTCGGAAACCTGTGTGTCACAAGACAACACCACTTGACCGTCTATTTCGACCAAACAGAGCTGACATGCCATATCCGGCATAACTTCAGGCAGAGGGGTGATGCCTTGGAAATGGCAAAGGCTGGGAATATATATCCCGGCCTCTTTGCATGCCTCCAGTATGGTCTGATCAGTTTTTGCGGGAACTTCTTTATCATTTACTACAATCCTGGTTGTTGTCATCCCTTCTTCTCCCTTTCAAACGGACAATAGTATTAAAAAAATGGTTTTATCACACAATTATATATCAAGAATTCGTATAATGGGTAAAGAAATGGGTGTTTACATCGCAGAGTGAGAGTGGTAATATAACACTGGTCACTAATCTATGCCTAGTCATACCTACCCATTTTGTGGCATAATATCAGATGGTAACCTCTTTTTCAAGCTTGATTTCGGTCTGGCATGGCAGGTACTTATTACAAGAATATTGATCCATTCGGCGTGTTCGGGAGTCAGAACGATCACGTTGACCTCGTGAAAAGTTATGTGATAATATACTTATAGCGTATATTTAACGCTATACTTTTTTATTGACATATTCGAAGGTGAAATGACATTAAATACTGTTACTGAAAATGATATCCAAAATCGTTTATTACCTATCGTCACTCCTTACCAAGGGGAAAAGGGCGCACTAATTCCCGTTTTACAGAAAGTACAGGACGAATTCGGCTACCTTCCACGAGAAGTAATCCCGGAGATAGCCCGTATTTTGTGCTTGTCAGAGAGTGAGATCTACGGGGTTGCTACTTTCTATGCCCAGTTCCGATTTGAACGGCAGGGAGAGCATACCGTCAAATGCTGCCAGGGGACTGCCTGTTACGTGCAGGGCGGCAAGCGGATTCTCAATACTGTCAGGAAAGAACTCGATCTTCCCGAAGGAAAGGATACCACGGATGATTATAAGTTCAGCCTTGAGAGAGTAGCCTGTTTTGGGTCCTGTGCGCTGGCGCCCGTGATGGTAATCGATAAGATGGTATACGGCAGAATGAATCCGACCAAGGCAAGAGAAATACTCTCCCGATATTATTAAGGTACAAGCATGTCTTTTAATGATATAAGAACACAGGCTGTTACCGAATGGGAAGCCTTGCAGAAAAGCGATAAAGTCAGGATTCTCATTGGTATGGCTACCTGCGGCAGGGCAGCCGGAGCACTTGACGTTCTGGACGCAATCGAAAAAGAGCTCAAACGCCTTGGAATCGAGGCTATCATTACGGAAGTAGGGTGTATCGGTCTCTGCTATGCCGAACCACTGGTAGATATCATCAAACCCGGTCGATCCCGAATCACGTACTCGGGAGTAACACCCGAGATGATCACCGAACTTCTCGAAGACTACCTTGTAAAAGACAATCCTCGGCCAGACCTTGCTCTCGGAACTATTGGTGATACAGAGATTGACGGGATTCCGAAGCTCTTCGAACTCCCGGTATTTAAACCACAGGTTCGTCTTGCTCTCCGCAACTGCGGCCATATCGATCCTACGGATATCAAACAATATATTGCCAATGACGGCTACAGCGGTTTCACTAGAGCCCTGACAATGACTCAAAAAGAGATAATTACCGAGATCGGCAAGTCCGGTCTTCGCGGTAGAGGTGGTGCCGGAGCATCAACCTCTTTCAAGTGGGAAAGACTACTGGAAGCGTCAGGGAATGAAAAATATATTATCTGTAATGCTGATGAAGGTGATCCCGGAGCGTTCATGGACAGATCGTTACTCGAAGGCGATCCGCATGCCGTTCTTGAAGGTATGCTTATCGGCTCCTACGCGACTGGATCGAATTATGCTTATATTTATTGTCGTGCCGAATACCCACTGGCAATCGAACGCCTGGAAACAGCCTTGAAGCAGATGCGGGAAAATAACCTGCTTGGTAAGAATATACTTGGCTCGGGATTTGACCTTGATATAGTGATAAAGGAAGGCGCCGGTGCTTTCGTCTGCGGAGAAGAAACGGCGCTCATTGCCTCTATCGAGGGCAAGAGAGGGATGCCTCGTTCCAGGCCACCGTTCCCGGCGGTGTCTGGTGTCTGGGGTAAACCGACGAATGTAAACAATGTCGAGACCTGGGGTAATGTCTCGGCTATTATGCAGCGAGGTGCCGACTGGTACGCGTCTTTTGGTACCGAGAAAAGCAAGGGCACTAAAACCTTTGCTCTTGCCGGCAAAGTGAAAAGGACAGGCTTGATCGAAGTGCCGATGGGCATCAGGCTTGGCGATATTATTTACGAAATCGGCGGCGGAATAGTCGACGATAAGCAGTTCAAATCGGTTCAGACCGGAGGTCCGTCCGGAGGATGTCTTCCAGCCAGCCTCATGGATATCCCGGTAGATTACGAATCGCTGGCGGCTGCCGGCTCGATAGTCGGTTCCGGTGGTATGATAGTCGGTGATGAAGATACCTGCATGGTCGACCTGGCTAAGTTCTTTATTTCATTCACCCAGGCTGAGTCATGTGGTAAATGCCTTCCCTGCCGTGAAGGTGGTGCGGAAATGCTGAACGTACTCGAGCGTATTACCAACGGTGAAGGAAAAGAAGGTGACATCGAGTACATGGAGTGGTTGGCAAACCTGATGAAATCAGGTTCGCTTTGCGCTCTCGGGCAGACGTCGCCGAATCCGGTACTGACCACGATCAAGTATTTCAGGGAAGAGTACGAAGAGCATATAAAACTGGGTTACTGTCGCGCCGGTGTTTGTGCTGGACTGGTTAAGTCACCCTGCCAGAATACCTGTCCTGCGGGAATCGATGTTCCGAGGTATATTAGGGCGATCGTCGACGGCAAATATGGAGAAGCGACGGCGGTCATCCGCGAGAAAGTGCCGTTCCCGGCGACACTCGGTTATGTCTGCGTTCATTACTGCGAATCCAAATGCCGCCGCGGACAGCTTGATGAAGCGATAGCGATTAAAGAATTGAAGAGGTTCGCCGCAGAAAATGATGATGGCACCTGGAAGAAGAATATCAAGAAAGCCGAATCCACGGGCAAGAAAACGGCCGTTATCGGTTCCGGACCTGCCGGACTTACTGCCGCCTATTATCTGGTAAGGCGAGGACACGAAGTAACTGTATTCGAATCGTTGCCGGTTGCCGGAGGTATGATGCGGGTAGGTATTCCGGATTACCGTCTGCCGCCGGAAGTGCTCGATAAGGAAATCAAAGAAATTGAAGCTATCGGGGTAACGATTAACACGAACAGCCCCGTTGAATCGATAGATAACCTGAAGAAACAGGGATATGATGCCGTATTCGTCAGCGTTGGTGCTCACAAAGGCACCACGATGGGCATAACGGGTGAAGACCTGCCGGGTGTAGTGGACGGCGTGGACGTACTCAGGGATATCAACCTTGGAAACAAAGTAGAGGTTGGCAAGCGGGTAATGGTCATCGGCGGCGGCAATGTTGCCATGGATGCAGCCCGTACTGCCGTGCGTCTTGGTGCGGATGTAACCGTGGTCTACCGCCGGACACGCAACGAGATGCCGGCAAGCGATGAAGAAATCGATGAAGCCCTTGAAGAGGGCGTGAAGATAGAATTCCTGACCAACCCGACCGGCGTTGAACAATCCGGCAGCGGACTCAAGGTTACGCTGGTACGGATGCAGCTAGGTAAGGTTGATGACAGCGGAAGACGCAGACCGGAACCGATCGAGGGAAGTGAATATACACTTGAATTCGATAATGTGATTAAAGCTCTCGGCCAGGAATCAGTGATACCTGATAAGTTCGGGGTGGAAACGGTACGCGGTGGCAGAATCGTGGTCGATAAATATACCCTGGCTACCTCGATAGAGGGGATCTATGCTGGTGGTGACGTTACCCGGGGACCTGCATCAGTAATCGAAGCAATTGCCGACGGCAGGCAGGCGGCTGTCTCGATGGACCTGTACCTTGGAGGTGCAGGCGTCATCGACGAGGAACTGGTACCGCCCGAGGACGAACTGCCGCCACTTGACCCGGATAAGATCGAATCTGATAAATACAGGCCTGAATTGAAACTTCTGTCTGTTGAAGAAAGAATCAAGAGTTATGCGAAAGTGTTACTCGGATTCGACGCGAAATGCGCGAAAGACGAAACAAAACGATGTCTGCAGTGCGATTTGGAGGAAAGTTAGGCGTTAGCCCGGAATGAGTAAGATAACACTGACAATAGACGATAAAAAAGTTACCGTGGAAAGCGGCGTTACGGTACTAAATGCCGCTGAAGCCGCGGGAGTATATATACCGACATTATGCTACCACAAGTACCTGACTCCTTATGGTGGTTGCCGCGTCTGTATTGTCGAGATAGAGAACATGAGGGGATTCCCCACTTCCTGCACTACTCCGGCTACAGACGGCATGGTTGTCCATACCAACACAGAGCAACTCCAGGAACTGAGAAGAGGATTCCTTGAACTAATGCTGGCAAATCATCCCCATTCCTGTGTGACCTGCGACCGGAGGAACGATTGTGATCCGTACCGGAACTCGATGCGAAAAGCTGGTATGACCACCGGATGCAAGTTCTGCCCGAATAAAGGGCAGTGCGAACTCCAGGAAGCTTCCGAATACGTTGGTATGACTGAGATCAGGGTCACCAGCAAGTCAAGGGACCTGATGCCTGATAAAAGGGATCCTTTCCTGCAGCGGGACTACAACCTTTGTATCCTGTGCGGTCGTTGTGTCAGGGTATGCCAGGAGGTAAGGGGAATAGGCGCAATTGCCTTCACTTCGCGAAGCAGGCAAGCCTTGGTTGGAACCGCCTTCGGTGAAACATTACAGGAAGCGGACTGCCGTTTCTGCGGTGCCTGCGTTGATATATGTCCTACCGGAGCTCTTGCCGATAGACGACGTAAATGGGAAGGACTGCCTGACAAGACCATCATTACCACCTGCCCTTACTGCGGTGTTGGCTGCCAGTTCGAGGTTGAAGTAAAAGAAGGCAAAGTAATCGGATTAATACCGGTTGCCGAAAGTGTCAACAAAGGCCAGTCCTGCGTGAGAGGTCGGTTTGGCATTGCCGAGATAGTAAATCACACCAAACGACTGAAGGTCCCGCTGATGAAACGCAACAACGAACTGGTCCAGGAAAGCTGGGACAAGGCACTCGATGCAGTTGCTAAAAAACTTGGTAATTATAAAGGCGAGGAAATTGCGGTTATCAATTGCTCTGAGACAACGAATGAAGAAAATTACCTACTCCAGAAACTGGCAAGAACGGTTCTGGATACCAATAATATAGACCATGCTGCCAGGCTGGGACGCGTTCCCGGGCCGGGCAGGGGTGAAACGAAGGATTATATATCCGGGATCGCGAATACCGGTTGTATCTTTACCATAGGCACAGATCCAACATTGTCCCAGCCGGTAATCGCCGTGGAGATAAAACGAGAGGTTGATAACGGTGGAAAGCTGGTTGTCGCCAGCCCTTACCGCAACGGATTATGCAAGTCAGCCGATGTATGGCTCCAGTATAAACCGGGTACGGAACTGGTACTGATAGGCGGCCTCATGAAGGCTGTTGAACCGGCAAAGGCAGCCAGAATTACGGGAGTTCCGGCAGAACAGATCGAGGAAGCAGCCGGACTGTATACCAGGGCTCAATCAGCCGGCATCCTCTACGGCGAAGGCATACTTCAGCAGTCAGGAGCAGACATATTGGTATCTGCTTTGAATGATATGGCGGCGAAGGCCGGTAAGGTAAAGAAACCTTCTCTTGGGATCAATCCGGTCAGTGGAATGAACAACATACAGGGCGCCTGCGATATGGGTGTAATGCCGGGTTACGAACTTGGATACCAGCCGGTGGAAAAGCCGGGACTGTCTTTCGATGAAATAATCACCGCGATTGAAAAGGGCAAGATAAAAGCGGCTTACGTTATTGGTGATGATCCCAGATTGAAAGGTAAACTCGATAAGCTGCAGTTCCTGGCCGTCCAGACTATGTTCCTTTCGTCAACGGCGCAGAATGCCGATGTTGTCCTTGCGGCTGCCGCGATTACCGAAAAGCAGGGAACCATCACTAGTGGCGACCACATAACGAGGAAGGTAAACAAGGCTGTGGAACCTCGCGGTGAATCGAAGCCGGACTGGTGGATAATCTCCCAGGTCGGTAAACGAATGGGTGGTGAAGGATTCAACTACAGTAGTGTATCAGGTATTACTTCCGAGATTAAGAAAACGGTAACGACGATCGGAGTGAATCCTGCCAGACCTGCCGATATCGATTATAAAGCTTCGGTCGTGAAGGCGAATAAAGATTACCCGTTAATGATGATAACTTTACCCAGTCTGTACTATTTCGATGCTTCAGCCATGGATATCGGTCTGGGAGAGTTCAGCCTTCTCGAAGGCGAACCTGAGGTGGTAATAAGTCCAGAAGATGCTGCTGGAATGAAACTAGTGAACGGCGAAGGAGTGAAACTCGTATCGAAGTGGGGAAGTATACCAGTCAAAGTAAAGGTGAAGAACACGATGCCGCCCGGAACGGTAACTTTACCGCTTCACTTTGCTTATGAAATATTAAATCCGGCCGCCGATAGAGTTTCCGGTTTGAGGGAGTACGGCATTTGTCCCGTAAAACTGGAAAAATAGAAGACTCAGGGGTGGATTAATTGTTTAAGATTCTATTAAAAGAAAACCTGGTACCGAATCTTCAAGTAGTAAAGATCGAAGCGCCTGAAATTGCGAAAAAAGCGCTTCCAGGCCAGTTCGTTATCATAAGAGTCGACGAATACGGCGAACGTATTCCAATGACCATCGCCGAAGCTGATCCCGAGGAAGGTAGCATCACCGTCATATTCATGGAGGTTGGCACCACAACCGGAAAGATGGCGTCGTTGAAAACAGGCGACTATATCGAGAACTTTACCGGACCTCTGGGTGTTCCTGCAGAGATCGAAAAAGTTGGTACCGTCCTTTGTATCGGTGGCTGCTATGGAATCGGTGGTATTACACCGATCGCCAGGGCGATGAAAGAAGCAGGTAACAAGGTGATATCCATCATCGAAGGCAGGAGTAAAAGACTGCTGTACTGGCAGGATAAACTCGAGGGATCATGCGATGAACTGGTAACAGTCACGGGTGATGATTCCGATTCCTATCAGGAATGGATCTCTGAAAAAATAGACAGATACATCAAAGGTAACGAAAAACCTGATCTTGTAATAGCCGTAGGCTGCACCTTCATGATGAGGAATGTTGCCGAGGCCACGAAGGATCTTGGGATAAAAACGATCGTTCATCTCAGTCCGATAATGGTAGACGGGACCGGGATGTGCGGCTGCTGCCGCGTTGAAGTCGGTGGTACAACCAAGTTTGCCTGTGTCGATGGGCCGGAATTCGACGCGCACGAAGTGGAATGGGATCTGCTGGTGGCGAGACAGGTACAGTACCTGGCCGAAGAAATAGAATCATTGCAAATGTTCGAATGCACGAACTGGACGAAAGTATAACGGGATACACACATGGCAAAAGTTAATCTGAACCGCGAGCAAATGCCGAGGCAGGAGCCGGAAGTTAGGGCGAAGAACTACCGCGAGGTAGCGCTTGGTTACAGTCCCGAACAGGCAAAGGCCGAGGCCGACCGCTGTATACAGTGCAAGAAACGAAATTGCGTCGAGGGGTGCCCGGTCAACGTGGACATTCCCGACTTTATCCTGGCGCTACGTGAAGGCGATATGAAAGAATCAGTCAGAATACTCAAGAGTAAGAACGCGCTGCCGGGTGTTTGCGGAAGGGTATGCCCGCAGGAAACGCAATGCGAGTCTGTCTGCACGCTGAATAGGATGGGTGCACCGATAGCCATCGGAAGACTCGAACGGTATGTTGCCGACTGGGAACTCCTTAACATGACCAACGAGGAAAAAAAACCTGAACTACCGCCGTCGACAGGTAAAAAAGTGGCAGTGGTTGGGACCGGACCGGCCGGGTTGACGGCTGCGGCTGACCTGGCAAGGTTCGGGCACAGCGTTACCATGTTTGAAGCGCTTCACGTCGCCGGCGGGGTGCTGATGTACGGTATTCCTGAATTCAGATTGCCTAAGGAAATAGTCCAGAAGGAAGTCGATTTTGTAAAGTCGTTGGGAGTGGAATTTAAACTCGACTCGGTCGTCGGCAGGATCTCAACGATTGACGAATTATTGGAGAATGGCTACGATGCCGTGTTCCTCGGCACCGGCGCCGGGTTGCCTATGTTCATGAACGTGCCTGGCGAGAACCTGAACGGTATTTATTCCGCTAATGAGTACCTCACTCGTGTCAACCTGATGAAAGCCTACATGTTCCCCGAATACGACACACCTGTTAAACTGGGCAGGAGGGTAGCCGTCATAGGCGGCGGTAACGTGGCGATGGACTCAGCCAGGTGCGCTCTACGGCTAGGCTCCGAGAAAGTTTACATAATATATAGGAGATCGGAAGAAGAGATGCCGGCGCGGCGTGAAGAAGTGGAAAACGCCATGGAAGAAGGTATTGACTTCAGGCTGTTGACCAATCCGAAACAGTTTATCGGCAATGACAAGAATCAACTCGTCTCGGTCGAGTGCTACCAGATGGAACTCGGTGAACCGGATGACAGCGGGCGGCGTCGCCCGATAGTCAAAGAGGGGAGTGAATTCACTCTGGACGTGGATGTGGCGGTGGTTGCCCTCGGTACCTCACCCAATCCTCTCATTGCCAGCACCACCAAAGGATTGGACACGACCAACCGCGGCACGGTAATAGCTGACGAAGAGACCGGCAAGACGGTCAAGGACAGGGTCTGGGCCGGTGGTGACATTGTCACCGGCGCGGCAACTGTTATCAGCGCCATGGGCGCCGGCAAACGGGCTGCTGCTGATATGGACAAGTTCCTCAGAAGCTAGCTAATTACCATCGTAATTTCTGGAATAACCTAACCTCTTATTGAGTATCATTTCCACTGTTTCAACAAATCCAGGCGTTACTTTATAGATGGGTTTAGTATGAGTCACTTCCCCAAAGACAGTACTGTGTTTTTTACCCAGCTTAATACCTATGGTGAGAAACCATCTCACAAAACATCTAATTAAGGCTAACTTGATAATTAACTCTTTGACTTCAGAGATTCCGAAACTAACTCACGTCTGAGAACCTTACCAACCATCGATTTTGGGAGACTGTCACATAATTCGACATACTTGGGTACCTTATATGCAGTAAGATTTTCCCGGCAGTAATTTCGGATTTCATCGATTGAGACAGTATAATCCTTTCGTAGTACAATCCATGCTTTTACTGCTTCCCCTTGCCTTTCATCAGGGATTCCTGCAACTCCCACTTCAATCACAGCAGGATGTGATGCAATAACCTCCTCAACTTCCCTCGGCCAGACCTGGAAACCACTGGGTTTAATCACATCCTTTTTCCTGTCAACAATAAATATATAGCCATCCTCATCAAGATATCCAATGTCTCCTGTATACAACCAACCACCTCGAATCGTCTCAGCTGTTTCGGCTGGTCGTTGCCAGTATCCCTGCATTAATTGGGGTGCAGATACTACTATTTCACCCACTTCACCGGCAGGAAGGTTTCCTTTATCGGTATTTACATCTACAACGCGGACATCTACATCCGGAAGTGGTATTCCCACAGAACCATTTTTATAGGTACCCTGCAAAGGGGTAATAACGGCTGCCAGCATCGATTCAGTAAGTCCATAAGCCTCAACTACCCGACCATGTGTCAATTCCTCAAAATTCTTTTTTGTTTCACTCATTAGAGGAGCCGCGGCAGAAATACACAGTTTGACAGATTTAAAGTCTATGCTACCGGACTTAACCTCAGGGTGGTTTAGTAGAGTATTCAGTAAAGTTGGTACGGCAGGTATAAAGGCAGGTCTCACTTTATTAATAGTAAAAATGATATCACCTATATCACGTGGATCAGGTACCAGGACGAGAGGATTATGACCGACGAGTCCGGTACCAAGTATACCCAGATTACCGTACATGTGAAAAAGTGGCATGGCAAGCATGATAATATCGTCCCAGTCTTTCAGTAATACTCCAAACCAGGTGTGAAGTTGTATACTGGTCATTACCAGACTGGCATGTGTCCCCAATGCTCCTTTTGGTGTTCCTGTTGTCCCACCTGTAAATATTATCAATGCAGGATCTTCCGGTTTAACGGAAATATCCGGTCTGCTGTGTTTATCATATTGATGTAACAGGGCTCTCAGCCAGATAGCACCGTCCCCAAGCACTATTCGATGACCACCTTTTTTCTCCTTAAAGAAGGTAAACAGAATACGCAGCATTATTGGAAGGTATTCTTTGATATTGGTAGTAATCAGGCAATGTAAATCGGTTTTATGTTGAACCTTTTTTACTTTGTCGTAGGAAGATGTCATTACCACTGCTATTTCAGCACCACACTCATTAAGTGCGTGTTCTAACTCTCGTTCGCTGTATACAGGATTTATTGGTACTGCAATACATCCGGCTTTCCACACTCCCATCTGGGTGATAATAAACTGAGGACAATTAGCTAAAAGCAGAGCGATACGATCACCTTTTTTAACCCCTAGGTCCACCAAAGAGGATGCGAAGGTATCACTCAGCTTTTCTATTTGTTTATATGATAATTGTCTACCTTTAAAGAACAGAGCTGGATGATCTGGTCGTTGTTGTACAGTTTCACTGACAATATCCAGCAATGTCTTGTTGGGGTACGGCTGGAGTGTTGTTGGCACTCCCGTATCGTAGTGCTTCTGCCAAGGTTTGCCTTTCATATAAGATGTCTCCAAAAAATCAACTCACGTTTTCCGGTGTTACTTTCAGACGTCCTGTCTTCATACCAAACGCCACACTAAGTATACCCATCCGCTTAACAACAAAGTGGTATAAGCTTATTGAAAGCAGGAATGACCCAAGGACCACAATAACCAGTTTAGGTATAAGGCTGATGTCCCACTGGACCACGAAGTAGGATATGAAAATAATCACCGGTTGATGCACTACAAAGAATGGAACAATGGCTTCCTGCCCATACTGCAATGATCGGTTAGAAAAGTTAAGATAACGTATACCGATAGAGAGTATAAAAGCTGTCCAGCACCATCCACATAAAGCAAATAAACCCCACCAGATAAAGTCCAACGAGTTTCTGGGAATTGACTCAATATCAAATTCGCCGGTTGATACAGAT
Organism: Dehalococcoidia bacterium; assembly: GCA_011191975.1. Classification (GTDB taxonomy): domain Bacteria; phylum Chloroflexota; class Dehalococcoidia; order Dehalococcoidales; family UBA2162; genus MGML01. Next base: position 19,563 of record DUFA01000030.1, on the reverse strand, counting down.
ATTATTAAGGCACCTAAGAAAGAGAGTGTACCAATACCTAGTGAAATCCACCAATCCCTTTTTATTACCATTCGTAATCGTTCATCTGATATCACCAGGTAACCACTTATAAAGAAAGTGAGTAAATAGAAAAAATCAGCCCAGTCATGTTCATAGGGAAAAAATGGTTGAAAAATCAATCGGGCAATTATAGGAAGAAGGGCAAATACCATTATTCCACTGCGATACTGGGACACAGCTATAAGCTTGGACATTATTTTCCGACCAAAATTACTTCTGAAATAGCGAAATATCGGTAGACCTAGCATTGAAAACAAAAATAAAAATCCCAGAAACCACATGTGGTAACCGACCGTAGCAAATATCCTTGAATTCGGTTCCCAGGGCAATGATGCAAGGAACTGAATAAAGCTACCTTCAAAGACGTTAGTTTGAATTTTATGACTCCATTCGAAATAAAATTGTATTGGAGAAAGCAGTAATGATCCTACAGTGAACGGAATCAATAAACGATTTGTACGTTCTCTTATATATTCGATTGATGATCGTCTTCTTAATGCGAACCATGTACCGGCACCGGCAATTGTGAAAAATAGGGGCATGCCCCATGGAAAGAAAAAAGCCTGGATTATGGTTATAATTTCATTCTGGTCGATATTCTTGATATGAAAATCCAGAGTGTTGAAAACCGAGCTTGAGTGAAATAGAAACACACCGAATATCGCCAGTACACGCAACCAGTCGATATAATATAGTCGCGTATTCTCAGTGTTAAGGTTGATTTCCAACCCAGGATCAACCCGGCCTTGCACGGATCCCTCCTTTGGAACCTGAACGATGACCAAGTGACCAGAATGCAATAATATTAAAGTGGAACTCAATTATATAGTTACGGATTTTCTTCGTCAATAATATATAATGAATTGATTGTTGTACAGGCAATGATATACAATACCTATCCAAAATGAATATATGAAAAACAACAGTATGCCTTCCACCAGGTTATACTACCTCGACTGGCTAAGAGTCCTAGCGATGCTAGGAGTTTTTTTATACCATAACGCGATGTTATTTAACGAACTTGGTGATTGGCACATAAAGGATGCCACGACTAATATCGTAGCGACTGCCTATGATGCTTTCACCGTTCAATGGGGTATGCCGCTCTTTTTTATCCTTGCCGGTGCAGGTACTTTTTATGCCCTCAGAGTGATACGGGCCAGGCAGTATGCACTGGAAAGAACTTTACGACTGGCAGTTCCTCTCATATTCGGCTGGCTGGTTATCATTGCTCCACAGGCATACTATCAGGCTATTTTCAACGGGATACACCTTAGTGGTAATCCCTTCGAGTTGTATGTCCAGTACCTGAAGACTCTACCGGATATGGAATGGTATCACTTATGGTTCCTGGAACAACTCTTTATTTTTTCTATTATTACTTTACCTATTTTCATACTCTTGGGCAAAGCCAGGAAAAATACCACCTCCCGAATAGCTACCATATTTGAAAAACCATGGGTTTTATTGATGATTTTGGTATTGTCTCTCGGTTTAATTGATTCCGTCCTGTACCCTTCAGGTTTCTGGGGCCACAGGGAATCGGGTGGATGGAATATAGTGAGTAATGCGTTGTTTTATATTTCCGGTTATCTTACTTTCTCTAATGAACGCGTCGTAGGTGTTATCAGGAAATATGGCTGGATTGCATCTGTCACTGGTATTATCGGGATGATTTGTCTTGTCGTATTTTATATCGATGTATTGACAAACCTGACTGATTATTACGGTACAACAGAATTTATTCTGTCTCAGTTTATCCAGGCAATTAGCACCTGGAGTTGGCTTATCGTAATCATTAATCTCGCGAGTAGATACCTTACTGGCACTAACAAATTCCTTAAATATGCAAATACTGCTGTATTACCATTTTATATTCTGCACCAGACTGTTATTATTGTCATTAGTTTTTACGTCGTACAGTGGAATGCAGGTGTTGGTTTAAAATATTTGACTATAAGTACGACTTCATTCGTGGTAATTATGATACTATACGAATTCCTGATAAGACGGGTGAATATTCTTCGTTTTCTTTTTGGAATGAGACTAACAAGGAAAATATCTTCATCTTGAATGATACTGGCAGGTAAGTAAACTTGCTATACTATTGTGATGGTGCTTTTAACACAGTGTCCATAGAGGGAACAATTGATCCTATAATAACGGCTGGGCAACCAGCACCGAATGCTGCCAGATGGAACTTCGCGAGTCGAATGACAGCGGACGGCATCGCCCGATCATCAAAGAGGGAATCGAGTTTATCCAAAACTTATATTGCTCATGATTTGGTTCTGTGTCAACCGACTTGAATTTTCCCGTTTTTTTATGCTTGATTCCAGCCATAAAAAAATATTGGTTCAAGTATTGACATATATCTCGTGATGTCATTAGACTCAAATTCCAACTGAAAAACTTCGAAAAAGGAGAAGTAAAGTGTTTATCAAATCATACAGTCATGTAGGGCATATTGTAAAAGACATAAATAAGGGAATAGATTTGTACACAAGGATATACGGCTTAAAAGCCAGGTCTTCGGATATTATGATGATCCCGGGAGGGAAGGCTTTTATGATTTCCGTTGGCAACAATGCGATAGAACTTATAGAGCCCACAGATTCAGAACATCGTGTTGGCAAATTCCTTTCAAACCATGGTGAAGGCTTATTTCATCTTTCATGCAAGGTTGATGACATCGATTTAGCGGTAAAATCGTTGAGAGAAAAAGGCGTCAGTGTTGAAGATCCCAGGTTCATCTTACCGTCCCGACCTGGTCCGGAGATAGCTTTCCTCGATCCGGAATCTGCCTGCGGTGCATATATTGAACTCGCTCAAGAACCGGATGACTAGACGTGAGAACTAAAAGAATATTACTGAAAGAATAGCTCTCGTTTGATTACTGTACTTACAATACGAGGCCTATTTTCATATTATGATCGCCATTCAAGTATGATCCATGTTCAGGGACTATGGATATGGAGTCGCTTCTCTAAGGTAATCACGGTCGGGGCGTTCCATTAGAAAGGTACTGGCAAAGTCTACGTATGGCTCCAGGAAGGGATACCGATCATATTTTGCCCAGGATGGCTTTGTGTACTCAGGAGGAGAGTCTATTACCGATTCCTTCCAACCATAAAAATCTTCGTACCATTGCTCGGTTAATCGGCACCACACAGCAGGCCGCCCTGGCATGTCAATAGCTCGGCTACTGAAATAAGCGGTTAGACCTGGCTGTTCCAGGACTTCCTTCGAGTGAACATTAAGGAACCAGTCTTCACCCTCCTCAAGCGAGACTCCTTCCGGATATTTGGTGACAATATACCAGCGGAGAATTGTTTTTTCGTCAGCTGTAAATTTCCCACCAAGGAAGACGTTATCCGGCTGTGTATGGACTGTAAGTGATACTGACGGTACTGGTTCTTGAATCTGTTGTTGCAGTCTTTCTTTAACCCAGGGTGCCTGCCACCTGTAGTTTAAAATACCACTGGGCTGGCCTATTACCATAGCCGGTCGCTCCTCTACGCTACGGAACCAGGCTTCGGTAACGCGCTGGTTGTAATAACCGTACTCAAGAGCCTCCGGTATTACGGGAAGAGGTCGGTATCCTATCATTCGGACGAGTAACGGACCTCGATTAGAAATCACCTCCGGAGCATGGTATCGTAAATACCACCTTTCGAATGCAGGTAATTCATTCGGCAGATCATGGGAGTGCAACATGAATACATCCTTAATCATTGCCATAATATTCTCCTCATTTACCTTATATAAATATTCAGACTTTATTAAGACATTTATTAAGATTGATCCAAATGTCTGTAACAGTTTCTATGGCTACTGAGTGTAGTTCACAGCAAAATAAATGTCAATAAAACAGAAAAATTGAAAAATTCACGATTATAAAGACTTTATCTACTCTGCATTAGTTCCTACCCAAGGGCTCCAGGACCACTATAGAGCCATTGGCGGCGGAGGTAATGACAACATCGACGAATACCTCATGTACTTCTATTTAGACAGTGATATGAAAACCGCGATGGGGTATTAGTAACTCTTCGTATAATTCTCTTCACCACTTGAACATCCAGTGTTGATAGGTATACTATTTTAAAAAATGTAAGAGGTGAGAGAGTATGTTTACTGAAGGATTATGCAAGTTCATTATAAATACGAATTATGAGGATATTCCACCGGAGGTTATCAGGGCGGCGAAGGATGCCATACTGGATAACCTGGCGGTGACGATGTCCGGCAGCCAGGAACCGTCCGGCCAGATGATGATAGAGATGGTCAGGGAAGCCCAGTCGCCGCCTGAAGCGACGGTCATCGGCGGAAGATTCAAGGCAAGCTGTGCCCTGGCTGCCCTGGCGAACGGCACCTCGGCCCATACCCAGGACTATGATGACTGCCTGGATTATCCTGCTGCCGGACTGGCGCATCCCACCGCCGGAACGTTCTCGGGGCTGCTTACGGTCGGCGAAAAGAACCATATGTCGGGGAAGGACCTGATAACGGCGTACTGCCTCGGCGTCGAAGCTTACGGTAAAACGGGCCTGTTCCTGATAAAAACCGGCGGCGCCGGGAGTCGCGGCTGGGAGTGGACCGGAACACTCGGAGTCATCGGTGGCACCATCGGCTTGTCCAAGATGTTCGGACTGAACGAACAGCAGATGATAAATGCCCTGGGAGTAGCTTCTACCATGGCCTGCAGCCTGATACGCAACTTCGGCTCCTTTGCCGGGCATGTTCACGGCGGCGTCGGCGCCAGGAACGCTATCGAAGCCGTAACCCTTGCCATGAAAGGGTATGACGCCACCGGTCCCGATGTTATCGAGGGACGCGGCGGCTACTATAACGCTTTTTCCGATAAACCAGAAGCCCCCATTACGGAAGAAGACCAGAAAGAGAAACTGGCAGCTCTCGGCAATCCGTGGGCTATCATCGTGCCGGGCCTAATGTTCAAGTACTACCCTTGCGCTCATATTTCTCACTTCGGCGTCTACGCAGCCCAGCTTATCAGAGAACAGCACAAGGTAGACTGGCGGGACATAGAGTCGATTGAGTTCCGTTCTCCTTTCGGTATGGGCTATGACTCTCCGCCACTTCCGAAGACCGGGGTGCAGGGAAGGTTCAACCTGGGATACTGCATGTGCCGGGCATTGATCCACGGAGAGATGGAGTTCGATTTCTTTAAGGATGAAACGGTCGGAGATCCGGATACCCTGGAACTGATGAGCAAGACGAAATTCAATGTTATCAAGAGAGAAGATGCTGTCGGGCCGTTCGGCTACCAGGAACTCATCGTGAAAATGAAAGACGGCAATGTCTACAGCCAGAAAGTAGAACATCCCAAAGGCGAACCGCAGAATCCGCAGTCGCCAGAGGAACTGGAAGCAAAGTTCAGAAAGTGCGCCGCTTACGGTAACTACAAGGAACCGACGATATCTAAAATAAAAGACCTGGTGGCGGACTTCGAAAATATCAAGGATATAACTGAGCTTACCGAACTGCTGGGACAGTAAAGACTGGAGGATTGATATGAGTAATTCCGGTAAAGGCTTATACCTGGATAAACTTATCGATAATATACTGAATACGAAGTTGGAGTATATCCCTTCTGCTTCGGTCGACCACGCCAAGAACCGGCTGTTCGATGTAATCGGGTGCATGATATGCGGGGCGAACGATTGTGGCAATCCAGCTCTCCTGGAGCTTATCCGCGACTGGGGAGGTAAACCGGAAGCGAGGATATTCGTCCATGGCGGCAAAGTTCCTGCCCCGATGGCGGCGCTGATGAACTGCGTCATGGCCCGTTCTTTCGATTACGAGCCGGTAAGTCCTCTGGTCGAAGGAAAATCGATACCGGGTCATATTTCCGGCACCACCACGATGACGGCGATGACCATAGGCGATATGCAGAAAGTCAGCGGTAAAGAACTGCTGACGGCGATGCTGGTCGGAGACGACATGGCTACACGGGTGCTACTGGCGGGAGAAGCCGGCGGGACACGCCGGGGTCTCGACCATGTCGGGCAGGCGAACTCCTTCGGGGCGACTGCCATCACCGGAAGGCTGATGGGATTGAACCACGAGCAGTTCAGCGATGCATTCGGCCTGGTAGTAGACCACCTCGGAGGCATCCAGAAACAGATCAGCGATACTGCTGTCGGGTTTAAACTCTCTCAGGGTAACGCGGCTAGGGACGCCATATTCAGCGTGAACCTGGCGAAGGCAGGCTGGTCGGGGATCGACGATGCCCTGCTGGCACAGGGCGGTTACTATGACATATTTACCGAGGGTATCAAAGACCCCGAACTCCTGATAAAAAACCTTGGAAAGCAGTATTACAGCGACGGGACGTTCAAGCCCTACCCCAACTGCCGCATGAACCACTCAGCGGTGGACTGCGCGGTAGATATTGTGAATGAGCACGGGGTATCCGGTGATGATATAGACAAGGTCATCATGTATGTGTCGCCCGGAGCCATGCACGATATCATCGGAGCGCCTTTCAGGATAAAGAATTCTCCGCATGCCAGCGCCGGATTCAGTATCCAGTACAGTGTGGCGAACGTCCTGGTGAGGGGAAGTTCGAAGCCGGAGCATTATACCGAGGAAGCGATACGGGACACTGCAATCAGTGATTTCATTACCAGCAAGATCACGATGGTGGAACTGACGCAGGGAGGCATGGAAAGCGGTAGGGTGAAGGTAATAATGAAAGACGGACAGGAATATGACGTTTTTACCGAGATCGCCAGGGGAGATCCACGCAGGCCGGTTTCCAAAGAAGACCTGCTGGCCAAATTCCGCGGGAATATAGAGTTTTCCAATACCGTGTCAGTTGAGAACGGAGAAAAGATTCTGAAAATGGTGGGAGACCTGGAGAACCTCGATAGTACTCAGAAACTGGTTGACCTTCTGATAGCATAACGCCACCAAGTATACATATTTCATGTATAAAAGTAGAGGTTACTAAAAGAGAGGAGAGCGAATTCACTCTCCTCTCTTTTTTTCTTTAACCATAAATCGTAGTTAGTGACCCATCGACGTTTTCATTTTCTGGTTTATCCAGATGGCCTTCGTCCAGTCCCAGCTTCCAGCTCCGCCGGTCCAGTTGATGCCGTAGTAGTTCCGCAACCATGGATACCATGCTTTGTATTCATGTGCTGATGGCATGAATACTCCCCAGGCTTGTTGAAGCTCCCATATAGCGTATTCTTTCTTGGCTGCCAGCATTTTATCGGGATCATCAAGGATGTACCTGGCAAGTTGAGCCTTGAACTCCTGAGTACGCGGGTCATTTATTTCAGAGATGTTGGCAAAAAAGCCTGCTCTGGTCATCATATCCTGTTCAACGCCTGCCCAGCACCCCAGCCCAGGGGCATAAATCATATCTTCATATCCATGAGACATCCAGATACCAAACCAGGCACTGCCTTCCAGCACCTCCATCTCCAATTCGACACCGACATCAGCCCAGTATTCCTTTACAAGTGATAGTTCATCGGATGTTGCAGCTGTACAGGTAATTTTTACTTTAAAGCCGTCTGGATAGCCGGCATCAGCCAGCAACTGCTTTGCCTTTTCCGGATTATAGGTGAATATTTCCTGTACCTCTGATGGCTGCTCTTCCAACGGGGTATATACTTTAACCCATGAATCACCGGGAGGGAAGGGATAACCAATCAGAGCAGCTTCACCGTTGTAGTACTCATCCACCATTTCCTGCTTGTTGATAGCCATGTTCAATGCCCGTCTGACCCTTATGTCATCGTAAGGTGGTTGGGTTATCTTACCGGCGGCAATATTTGGAGACATCACAAATCCCTGTTTCCATTGAAGGTCAGGCACATCTCTCTTCAGTAAGGTGGCATCGTCGTGAGTAATCCCTGATAAAAAGTCAAGTTCAGCGGTTCGCAGAGCCGCTATCCGGGTAGAAGTGTCAGGAATTACTAAAAACTTAAAGGTATCGAGATAAGGCCACTGGTAATTCTCACCGGCGCTGGCATAAATCGGATCGGTCTCAAAGTAGTCAGGATTCTTTGTATAGGTTATTGCACTGCTAACAACATAGTCGGTCAGTATCCATGGTCCTGACCCGATAGCTTTTGACCAGTCATTCATGTCCCCGCCGGAGGTCCATACTTCAGGTGGACTGACGTAGACATTATCGCCGATCTCGGGTAACATCAGGCTCTGGGCGTCCTTCGAGAGAAACTTGACTTCAACGGTATACCTGTCGAGTGTTGTCCAGGATGTAGGTCGCAGTGGATGTCCCTCAGGATATTCCATAGTCTGCCAGCATCCTTCGTTGTTGAATTGATAATTAATGTTGAAGACAATGTCATCAGCGGTCATCTCGCGACCATTGGCCGGTTCCTTGTTCTGGAATTTTACCCCCTTTTTCAGGTGCCAGAGAATGGTTGTGTCATCGGGTAGTTCCCAATCACATAGTTCGGGTGCACATATTTTTATATCACCAAGCCAGCCGAATGCCCAGTCCGTGTCACCGGTACCCTGGGGACCTAACGTCCAGTCTCCCCCTATCATTTCATTACTGGTTAACTGCATGTGGCCTACCTGAATGGTCTGAGTATGGTACGGATCCCATTGGTTATAGTCGGCTGATAAAGCGGTTATTGTTGTTCCGCCATATATCGGTTTTTCAACCGTTCTTGTCATGGGGATTCCATCTCTTTTGGTTAGTGTTACCGTGATCTTCTCTCCCTCTTCAACTTCTTCCTCATCTCCAGTTTCTTCTTCTCCACCACCACAGGATGCCATGATGAGTGTAATTATCATCAGAAAACTTATCACCAACCATAGTATCTTTTTCATATTATTTCCTCTCCATTCTATGAATCTGTGATAGTCTCGAGTTACTTATAACTGAGACAGGTGGTGTTCGTTCTTAAATGGTCTCCGTTTCACCTCCTTACATGGCCACCGATCTGAAGCAATCGTTTAACCAGGAGGTACGTTGAAGAACAAAAGGCAGCAAACGTGCATGATTGTAATGCTGTTTCTGCTGCCCTCGCTATTCTATAAGCACCTCCTTCAGGTCTGAAGCAAAGGTGGTGTATTGTAAAAGTTTATGTGTGAATTGAAGTGTAGTTGTTTCTGCACGTATTGTCAATGACTTGGGTGGACGTATGTAGTGTTCAAATTTTAACTGATTACATACCTTGACTTACCGAGTCCGATTTTATAATATCGGACTGGAAAATAGTGCATTGTAGGAACAACAATCTAGAAGGAGTTATGAATGGGTAAACTGGAAAACAAGGTTGCTCTGGTAACCGGTTCGGCGCACTCGATCGGTAAGGCCATCTCGATCGGATTAGCCCGTGAAGGCTCTGACATGGTTATTGCCGACATGGAAGTCGAAGGGTTGAAGAAAACCGCCGAAGAAATCACCGCTCTGGGAGTCCAGGCGCTGGTGGTAGAAACGAATGTATTGAAGGCTGAGCAGATAGAAGCCCTCTTCGCGAAGGCAATGGAAAAATTCGGACGCGTTGACATCCTGGTGAACTGTGCCGGGATCTTTAACGGGGGTCCTGTCGATGAACTGGCAGTAGAAACGTGGGACGCAGTCATCGGAACCAATCTTCGCGCACCTTTCCTATGTACTCGCCAAGTTTTTCCGATTATGAAGAAACAGGGCGGCGGACGGATAATTAATATCGGGAGTATATCCGCACAGAGACCGAGAATGTTCAGCACTCCTTACAGCACTGCGAAATCGGGGCTGGTGGGTCTGACGAACGCTACTGCTCTTGAAGGACGCGAACACGGTATAAACTGCGGAATACTCCATCCGGGAGAGGTAACTAGGGATCGACAGCCGGTAATGCCTCCGGGAATGACTCTTCCTGCGGGGTATAAACCGCCCGGACCGATGGAGACAATGTCTACCGAAGAGATAGCGGCGGCGGCGGTTTATATGGCGACCTGCCCTCCGAACGTGAATGTCCTCGAACTGATACAGCTTCCTATCCAGCAGCCGTATCTGGGACGCGGGTAATAATGTCTAGAATGATATTGAAAACAGGCTGATTTTTAACAAGGAAAATATGCTCAACAGCCTATAGATAACAAGGGAATCCCATCTAAGGGATTCCCTTGTATATATCTTTGTGTTCTACTCTGGTTTAACATTGAGTTCTGTGACGCCGTATTATGATGGTACCACAGGTGACTAATAGCATACCCAATGCTATCCACGGCACCAGCAAAGCTAGCTTGTTGTAAGGTTGAATCGTGCCACCAACTTCGATTTCTCCCTGACCACCACCTCCATTAAGAGGGATGATTGTAAGGTCATAAAGAACAGGTGTGTCTACTACACCCGGATCTCTAGCAAGAGTAGTACGGATTTCAACATATCGTCCGCACATACCACTAAAACCAACACCATTTGATACTGGAATCCAAGTAGCTGCAGGAAGACCAGCAATAGCGTCGGCAATACGAATTTCCACAGACACTGCGGTTCCAGCTGGTTCTTCACTTGTCCAGGAGACAGTACCCCATTCTACCCCAGCTTCGGTAGAGTCGTGGACTACTGTCCAAGTGCCTATTCCTGCTGCTTGAATGGCTACTACACCAGTCATATCGCTGTAGTTATAAGGTGAAGACCCACCTCCAAGGTCTACAGTTAGATCAACCGCACCAAGATTATCAGCACCAGCGTTTGGATCTATCCTCATGGCATTATCTGATCCTAAGTTGGTAACCCAGACCTTGCCATTAGCATCGACTGCAACGCCGGTAGGTTGGAATCCTACCGAAATTAACTTCAGGAAAGTTCCATCATTAGCCAGGCGTGAAACATTGTTACCAGCACTATTGGCTACCCAGACATGGTTATCTAATGGTGTTACGGCTACACCACGGTCATCACTTGATCCGCCTGTAGTCTTTGGAAATCCCGGGAATATATTCCCGCTTGGATCGTATTTATATATATTATTAGAAGAATACTGGGCGTGCCAGATATTCCCAAAGGTATCGATTCCCAAACCATACGCATTAGGAGAAGTTACGGAAGACCACGTGTCATCAGCTGTGGAAATGGTCCCTTTTGTATCATATCTCAATAATTCCATCGGAGCAGGGCTACGATCAGCAGACCAGATTACTCCATTCCCATCTACCAGACCACCATATCCTCCATATCCCACATCAAATGAAGCCAAGATAGTTCCGGTATTTCCGTTTAAAAGATCAAAGGCGTGATCACTACCGAAATGACCGCCAACCCAGACATTGTTATCGGCATCTACAGAAACATGGCGTATGTTGTCGCCATTTACTCTCTGGTAAATTAGGATGGCTTCATCATCAGCAGTAGAGACTCCACCGGCATTATCTGCACCTCCAGCATTATCCCATGGTCGAATATCGCCCAAACCGCTTGAGGTTTTAATCAAACCATCTCCATCGCGATCTACACACGTGTTATAGGCGTAAGGTGGCGCTACGTAATCTCCTACTGGATTAGGTGTGCCATCAGCATTACACCGTGTTCCTCCTACTACCAAACCAATCTTAACTACCGATCCCTGTCCACCATTAGCTTCACCACGGTTACCAGCCCATACATTTCCGTATAAATCGACAGTAGTTCGTGAAGGGTTGCGTCCACGTCCATTTGGAGCAGACCAATATTCCCCAAGTATCTCTCCGGTTTCCGTATTGACTCTGACTATTGTTCCCCGGCCTGAACAAGCTATAGCTATAAACGGCAAGGCTTCTACCTGATCGTTAAGCTGTAGTTGATCATTATTTGGAGCATCATGGTTGACATTGATCAATACACCTTCATCAAAATCTGCATCAAGTGTGAATGTCCGACCAACTGCTGCAGCCTGAACTGGAATGGCTATTAACACAAGTAACGTAAGTGAAATTAATAGAATTGACATAATTTTACGCTTCATGTTCGTACCTCCAAGCATGACTAAGAAATCACAGCAATTATGCCACGCGTTATAAGTAAAGTACCATCACTCAATGCCATGCACAACCATCTTTCGGATGATTATTCAGGATAAATCGGTCTATACCTTTCTGGAGTCAATTTATTTTATGATTATTAAGAAATAAGGTTACTCAATGGTGATGTTAAACGGAATCATGCTACTATACGAGTGGTAGAATAAAAACCAAGAAAATTACATTGAGGTAAAAATGTAGTTGTTTGACTACTAACTCTCATCTGAGTTTCTATTTACCAACATGGTCCACTATGCTGAAGCTTATTGGTATTTATACATTACATCTATGTCCTGATATTGTCAGACTAATACATAGGACACTGACTTAGTGTAACCTGTTTATCCAGTCTGTACTCTCTTTTATAGATTCCCCTCTTCAGGGGAATGACAGGATGATTTTTCTTGTCTCTACGATTTGTTTAGAAGTGTATTGGTTACTTGTACCCTTTGTTGCTCATGATTGTTTTTTATCCTATGTGAGTTTCTGCAGGTATCTCTGGGCTGACATACCAGCAGCCGCACCGTCGCCGACTGCTGCCGATATCTGTCTGGGGGAGTTACTCCTGATATCACCTACGGCGAAGACACCCGCTATCTCCGATTCCATCCATCCGTTTACGACTATCTGACCGCCTTCATCCAAAGGCACTATACCTTGGAGGTAGCCGGTATTGGGATCGAGTCCGACATGGACGAGTACACCATCAACCTTCATCGTCTCTTTCTGGCCGGTTTCTTCAACAATTACTTCTATCCCTTCGACCGTGTTTCCGCCGGTGATAGCCTGTACCTTCATGCCGGTATGCACTTCCAGCTTGGAATTCTGAGCTACTCTATCCTGGAAAATTGCGGTGGCATTAAGCTTCGGCATAGCCTCAATTACAATTACTTTCGATGCTATTTTCGTCAAATACAGAGCCTCAGTAATGCCGGAATCACCTCCTCCGCATACTGCGACCACCTGCTCGGTAAACTGACCGCCGTCACAGAAAGCACAGCCGATGACACCCCTGTCGCGGAATTCTTCCTCGCCGGGAACGCCAAGTTTCTTTGGCACCGAACCTCCGGCGAAGATAATGGCGGATGATGTGTATGTGGTACCATCGGCACAGGTAACCCACTTATTACCGGATGATACCTGTACCGAGTTCACGTTAGCACGTTTCATCTCCATGCCGTATTTCCTTGCCTGCTCCATCATCTCCATACCGAGTTGAGATCCTATCACTCCCTCTGAGAAACCGGGGTAATTTTCAATCATCTCGATATTCATAATATATCCGCCATATCCTTCCTTTTCGAGGAGGAGGGTACGCCAGTTTCCACGGCTGAGATAAATCCCTGCTGTGAGTCCGGCAGGTCCGCCGCCTATTATTATCGCATCCCATTCAGGCATAGTTGACTCCTTTCATGAAGGTGATTTTCTAAAGAACCGGCTTTTGTCAGTGTCGCTCTGGTTATCCTTCTGGTCATTAAGGCTGTATGATTATACGGAGGGAGACGGTAGTAACTGAAAGAAAAAGCACAGCCTGGAGCCCCGCCACTGACAAAAAGGTGGACATTTTCCGGTGATATCATGACCGGTATCTTCCCGCCCGGATTCAAGGCAGCTTCGAAAAACTGCTTCCTCTCAGGTGGTACGATTCCCAATTCCATTGCCATTCGTATCGAGGAGACTTCTTCCTCTTTTAGCTCCTCGAATTCGAAGGAAGCACGGTTGAATATCTCTTCCTGGAGTTTTCCCTGGTCGTATCCCATCTTGTTGAATTCCGAAACCAGTTCAGGGAAGAGGATTATAAGGTGATTCTGACTTCCCTGACCGGAACCCGGTATAGGACCGACGCCCTTGTTTCTCCACTCCATCAGCAGTCGCCTGTCCCTGTTTTTAATATCGTTGCCGATCCTGTCCAGTATTTCTTCTGCATTCCATGTACCGATAAGACCACCGTAAAAATGCTGCATCGGGCTGGCGGTGTGTATCGATGCTACCGTGACGCAACTATCTTCTGGGTCGAATCCTCGGTTAACATGGTATGGTTCCCACCGACTCATCTCGGAATTCTCTGCGATGGTGAAGAAAGTATGGGGGGAGATGCGTCCTGTCAGGCTCATATCGTTCATTGCCGGCCAGATATGACCGATATTCAGGGTAGCCAGCCGGACAGCGCGACCGATTGTATTATTCGCTCTCCAACCGTGTCCCATAAAACCTATACCTGCCTGCATTCCTATTTCTTTCGCGATAGATCCGCTGACTACCAGCAGGAGGTTAAACGAACCAGCAGACAGGAGAACATGCCTGTCATCGAACGTCTCATCGGTAAGGGCCTCCATGATGGCAATAATCACCGGCATGTATTCCGGTCTGGCACCTGCCATAACGGCGTTTACGGCTATTTTTTCGATTGTGGCAACACCAAGTTTCGGACTTACCTTACCTAATATTTCCTGCGGCGAACGACTTGTTCCTGACAGTATCCACCTGACACGTTCTTCGGTAGGGGGAACCATCGGCAGACCGTCACCCCACAGGTTATCGAGATACACCTGATTGAACTTTTCTGCCGCAATTTCATAAGACTCTCCGGTAACTGTTATCGGTTTTGATTCCTCCGATTCTTTCTTCTCGGGCTTCGAGCATTCCTCTTTCGTTAGAGGAGTGGTTAAGGCGTCGACTAATTCATCAATAATACCTTCTGCAACCGGTCGAACTTCTTCGACACTGGCCCTTAACCGGTAAAATTCGGTAGACGTTACGATTCTATATCGGACTGCAGGCATTGCGTTATCTTCAGCGGCGGATATTGTGGCTTCTCTGAATGTGTCACACGGGATGAAAACACCGGGTATTCCCTGTTTTTCCAGTTTTACGGTACCGGCGACGCCGGCAAAAGTACAGGAACCTCAGTCGCCAATCGCATAGATAAATGCATCGATATCTGAAATAAATCCGTCAACCTCTTCGTCTCGTATCTCAAAAGCGCCTGTCAGTCGTTTTGTTGTGATGTCCGGATATCGCTGTTTCAGCAAGTCTTCTATTGCGGTAAAAAAATGATCCACACCCTGTTTGCTATTCGAATACATGCCGATTTTTTTACCTTCAAGACTGGATAAACGTGGAGAAGGATTGTATACCGGAGGTACATCAATTTCTCCGCGTGGATTCATAAGTTGGAGACTAACGACGTTTTGGTTCATTATATGACTCCTATAAAGAGTACTATTCTGGGGAAAACTATAAACAGAATGCTTTTATCATTATGGCTTCACACTTGTAGTCTGTCAATGAATCAACCGTTTGAAAAATTATTTTAGTAATTCCAGACTATTCAACGGGCTTTCTGGTTACTTATATCTATTTGTTTATTGTTACCAACCGTATAGCAACGTTTTTTACCGTCTATCGGATTTTATTATATCTCCAGAACATCTCGACTGTGAAAGGGTGTCTTAAAAGTCTGAAAATCACAATTAATTAAAGCTAGCCGTTTTATGACTAGGGCGTGAGAAGTTTATTTGAAAGCTGCTCCAATACAATGAGGCGGCTTTTTTGGTGACACTTTATCGTATGAAATTTTGGTTTACGAAACTTTTACAAAACCTTTATGAAATATTTATCAAATTTATACACTGATTTATGAGAGTGTTGTATAGTAAATCATATCCACCCAAGGAATATTGCACGGAGTTACAGGATGGAGCAAATTAGCGTTTTTTTAGCTGACTGGCAGGTTTTATTCAGAGAAGGAATCCATTTTACCCTTTCCGGGGAGGAAGATTTGGTGGTTACCGGTGAGGCTACGAGTAATGCAGAAGCTCTTGATTTGATACTGAAGAATCCACCGCGAATAGCGATTATTAACATAAATCATGGTGATTTCTCCGGAGTTAACCTGACCCTCAGTATCAGGCAGAACCTCCCCTCCGTCTCGGTTGTACTGGTAATAGATACCGATGATATTAATCATCGGTATTCGGCTTTAAAATGCGGAGCAGCAGCATGTATAACCAAGGACATAGGTCCTGAAGAACTGGTTAACCTGGTAAGGAAGATTGCTGATGGTAACGACCTTATGAGCCAGGTAATTCTCAGACCCGATATAGCCGATCGGATAATAGAAGATTTTAACAATTTTAACCTCATGAATAGTGAGGTTCATAATCTTCTGGCCAGTCTCTCAACGCGTGAAAGTGAGATATTGTCCAATATTTCAGATGGTCATACTCCGGGTGAAATCGCTTCGGCACTCGGAATTTCGGATGAATCAGTAACAAAGTCCCTTGGGATAATCCGTCAGAAGCTGGAAACAAATGAGCGCAGCCGTGCCATTGTTGAAGCTTCACAGAAAGCCCTGACTTCTGGAAAAGAGAAAACTGAAAGTGATACATCATCTCAGGAATACATCACCAGAGAAGAATTCAATGCATTTAAGGAGAGTCTGAAAGAGCACTTCAGAGCTTTTACCGATAATTATATGGATTTTAAATAGGAGTAATTTCCCTGAATTAATTCATCTGTTGTAAAAAAATTATTAGATCAGTCTTAATGGGGGATTTTTAAATTTGTTTATAGCATTGGCTGCTATTTTGGGTTTATTCACGGGCAGTTTCCTTAACGTATGTATTGACCGACTGCCCAAGGGAGAATCTATAGTATTTCCTCCTTCGCATTGTGAATCGTGCGACCATAAACTGGGAGTTCTCGACCTGATTCCGGTTTTAAGCTATGTTTTCCTGCGTGGAGGTTGCCGGTACTGCAAAGAGCCTATTCCGATCAGACTAATGATCGTGGAATTGGTGACTGGG
Source organism: Dehalococcoidia bacterium (assembly GCA_011191975.1). Lineage (GTDB taxonomy): Bacteria > Chloroflexota > Dehalococcoidia > Dehalococcoidales > UBA2162 > MGML01. The sequence continues at coordinate 2,698 of DUFA01000030.1, read as the reverse complement.
GTACTTTTCGGCTTCTTCTTCTGGAAATACGGCTTTACACTGGAACTCCTTATATCAATCATATATGGCAGCATATTGATAGTAATATTTGTAATCGATCTTGAAAACCAGTTAGTTCTTGACATAATCACATTTCCAGCCATGATTGTAGCATTCGTAATTGCTTTCTTTCGTCCAGAAATTGTCGAAGTAAATTCGCTGGGAAGCGGCACTATCAGCCAGGCCGTAAGTCAGGCTGCCAGTAATGCGGCGGGACAGGCGATAATTGCTTTGCTTGGAGGGGTTGTTGGGCTTGTAGCTATGGCTATACCTTTCATTATATATCCCAGTGGGATGGGAATGGGTGATATCAAACTGGCGGCGCTTGTAGGCTTGATGACGGGGTATCCTCTCGTAATACTTGCTTTACTACTTTCGTGGATTTCAGGTGGTGTTATAGCCGGAATTTTACTTGCGTTAAAGATAAAAGGACGGAAAGATCCGATTCCAGCGGCTGTTTTTATGGTTGTAGCAGCAATTGTAACCCTAGTTTGGGGGCAGGAAATCTGGAACTGGTATTTTTAGTTATTACTATTACAGAAACCATTTTCAGTAAACGTTATATTTTATACCGGAGTAATCCATGTTTGATAAATATGAAAAGGAAGCATACCGGTTTCTAGCGATCTATCGCTTCCTTTCGTATGCTCTTGCGGTCATGTTTACCCAGGTGGGTTCGACTCTGATAGTTTCAGTTATGCCCGAAACGCAGACGTATATCATACTGGGGATACTCGGGGTATATACAGTCCTCAGGGTATTCTCTCCTCTGCGATGGCGCGAAAGAGGTATGGTAACTTACCTTATTCTATTTGGTGACTTTATCCTGTGCATCATCCTGGTTGTTTACACCAATGGATTGAACAGTCCTTTTCTCCTTTACTCACTGACACCTGTAATGACAGCGTCCCTTCTTTTCGAGGAAAAGGTAGCATTATCACTGGCTGCAAGTGCTTCTATAGCACTTTCAATAACACATCTTGCATTGAGTCAGGTTGCTCTCAGGTGGACCTGGATAATGCAGGGAAATAATCTTACGCTGCTGGTGGTTTATACGCTTTTCAGCCTGGTTACCGCCATCGTCCCATATCGTATTAATCTGAATATCAGGAGACGCATAGAACGAGAAGCGATAATCGAGGAACGCCGGAGAATAGCCCGGGAGATACATGACGGAGTCGCTCAATCACTCGGTTATCTGAACATGAAGACGAAACTTGTCAGCGATACGTTCTCCCCGGACGATATCGTACAGGTTGTCAAGGAGTTGAGCGAGATTCAGAAAGTGGTACAGGGCACCTATGAAGATATCAGGGAATCTATCGATCAGTTGAGCCATGAGATAAGAAACGTACCGATTATCTCAGCCCTCAGCACCTATATAGCTGAATTCAGCGCCACTAACGGCATAAAGGTTGATTTCGATTACCCCCGTCCCTTTCCAGGCCTTTCACCTGTAGCGGAACTACAGTTATATCGTATCGCCCAGGAAGCATTGACAAATATCAGGAGACACGCTTTCGCCACCGAGGTTGAAATCAAACTGGAACGCAGCGATGAAGCTATTGGAATGATGATTAAAGATAACGGTCAGGGTTTCATCCTGGAAGAACTTGAAGAATCTCCTGCCGGGTATCACGGATTGAACATTATCAGGGAAAGAGCTGAGACACTGGGCGGTGAACTGGATATTTCCACTTCTCCCGGTTACGGGACCGCGTTAATGGTAACGTTACCTCTCGATAAAGTGAGGATGTGACGTGGAGAAAATAAGAGTATTGATTGTGGACGACCATTCCCTCTTTCGACGGGGTATCGCGGACGTGCTGTCGTCGTGTGATGATCTTGAAGTGGCAGGAGAAGCGGTAGACGGTCTGGAAGGAATAGAAAAAGCCCGGCAGCTTAAACCTGACGTAATACTGATGGATCTGAATATGCCAAACTGCTCCGGCCTGGAAGCGATACAGGCTCTCCAGACTGAACTACCGGAAACCAATGTTCTCATTCTCACAGTGTCTGAGATGGAGGAAGACTTATTCGCTTCGATAAAGTATGGCGCCAAGGGATATCTTTTAAAAAACGCAGAACCGGACGAATTAATCCAGGCTATCTATCATGTAGCCAGGGGAGAGTCTATCATACTACCGCTAATGGCAACCAAGCTGCTGATTGAGTTCCAGAATCTCTCTTCCGGTAGAAAGAAGAAACATGATGAGGGTGAAGCCGGACTCAGCCCGCGAGAGAGGGAAGTACTACAACTGGTAGCCAAAGGAGCTACGAACCGGGAAATAGCCGATTCACTTTATATTTCTGAGAATACGGTGAAAACCCACCTTCAGAATATCATGGAAAAACTTCATCTTGCCAACCGCAGCCAGGCTGCAGCCTATGCTATCCAAAAAGGTCTTGTATCACAGAAGGATTAGGATGCATTCGTCACGGGCAGGGAGACGTTTGGCCCGCCCGGATGAGACTATCGGCTCATTTTTTATCACCCGAAAGAATGAGAGTTTCATTGATTTGAAATCACCCGGTTGCGGGATAGGCACTATACCTATGCTGATATATAGTGGAAGAAAAAGGAGGACTTAGTGATGAAAAGAGGTGAAAAGGGTTTTACACTCATCGAGTTATTGATCGTTGTGGCGATCCTGGGTGT
>DUFA01000003.1 GCA_011191975.1 Dehalococcoidia bacterium | reverse complement strand
GGGGTAGCAGTTAGTTCTGTGAGTGATTGACCGCATTCTCCGCAGAATTTATCTTCAGGGGGATTTTCAGTACCGCATTGAGGACATATGTTAATGAGTTTCGCACCACATTCTCGGCAAAACTTCCTTGTTTCCGAATTCTCGGTTTGACAGTGTGGACACTTCACTCATTCACATTTGCACGGGATGAGTGTGTATAGTCTAGCCTTAGCCCATTGGCATGTCAAGCTGTGAGGGAATCTATCCTCGAACCATCCTGGTAATCTTATCTACCGCTTCTTCAATTGGGATCAGTACGGAGTCTTTTTCGGCTCGTTTCTTTATTTCGACGCAGCCTTTTTCAAGTGATCGGGGACTGACGGTAATCCTGACGGGTATTCCCAGCAGGTCGGCGTCGTTGAATTTGACACCGGGTGATTCGGCGCGGTCGTCGATAAGCACTTCGACACCGTTTTCGGTCAGTTCAGCGTAGAGTTTTTCAGCGACTACTGATATCTCCGTACCTTCCCGATACAGCGGACAGAGATAGACATGATAGGGCGCGATGGTCATCGGCCAGATTATTCCCTTGTCGTCATGATTCTGCTCGACGGCGGCGGCCATGAGCCTGCCAAGACCGATACCATAGCAGCCCATGACCAGAAACTGGCTGTTGCCGTCCTTATCGATATATTTCGTGTCGAAGGCTTCGCTGTACATAGTATCCAGTTTGAAATTATGCCCTACCTCTATCCCACGGCTGGATTTGAAGGTACCTCCGCACCTGGGACAGGTATCTCCAGGATTGGCTTTGGCTATATCTGCAATGATATCGGCATTGAAATCACGCGGATAATTCACGTTCTTTATGTGTGTTTCCGGTTTATTCGCCCCAGCTACGAAATTAGTTCCGGAGGAAACCGAGTCGTCGGCTATTATGGTTATTCCCGTGATACCTACCGGAGAAGCGGCGCCCGGTACTATCCCCGCTTCTATTACCTCCTCCTCGGTGGCCATTCTCAGGTCCATGCAGTCAAGGGCTCTCTGAAGTTTTATTTCATTCACATCGAGATCGCCCCTGATAACACCGAAGACGAATTTGCCGTCGGCTATATAGAACACTGCCTTGAAAGTGTTATTCTCGGGGATTCCGAAAAATCCGGCGACTTCCTCGATAGAAAACTTGCCCGGAGTGGGCACCTCTTCTATTGGCAGCGGTTCACCGCCGCCTACTTCTCCCTTGGCCAGTTCGGCTTTCTCCTGGTTGGCGGCGTATCCACAGTCGCAGTGGAGGATCAGGTCCTCTCCGCTGTCAGCGATAAGGAAGAATTCGTGCGATTCTTTACCGCCGATGGCGCCGCTGTCAGCTTCCACTGTCATCGTGGGCAGACCGCAGCGATCATACAGGTTCTTATATGCCTGAAGCAGTATTTTATAACTCTCGTCCAGTCCTTCTTCATCGGCATCGAAGCTGTACATGTCCAGCATCATGAATTCACGCGCTCGTATAAGGCCAGCACGGGGTCTCGGTTCGTCTCTGAATTTCACCTGTATCTGGTAAGGTCTTTGAGGAAGGTCTCGGAAACTCTGGATGTAACGCCCGGCCAGGAGAGTGATGACTTCCTCGTGGGTTGGTCCCAGTGCCAGTTTGCGCTCACGACGGTCATAGAGAGTGAAAAGTGCCTTTCCCATTACCTCGTCGCGTCCACTCTGTTCCCAGATATCGTAAGGTTGTATCACCGGCATGTTGACTTCCTGTCCTCCGGCTCGATCCATCTCTTCGCGAACGATATTCTCGATCTTTTTCAATACCCTGTAGCCAAGGGGCAGGTATGTGTAGGCTCCGGTAAAAAGTTGATTTATCATACCGGCTCTGACTAATAATTGATGACTTAGAGTGTCAGCGTCAGCTGGTACTTCTCTCTGGGTTTTACTGTACAGTTTTGATACGCGCACCTTTTCACTCCATTTTTTGTTATTCTCTATATTACACTTTTATGCCTGAGTTTGTAACCCCAGTCGGGTACCATTTAAATGGGAGGCATAGGATCCAGTCATGTAATGTGAAGCGTAGCTTAACGTAACTCACTAATAAATCTATCAAAGAGAAAATCCCTCTCAATGATTACTAATGGTCAAACAAGTTAGCCATCTCCCTTTTGTAAAGGGAGAATAAAGAGGGATTTGTAACCCGCCTACCTTGAAATTTTCGTGATTTCGCAATAACATCAGTGCCGATCAGACCTGAACAAATACTACGAACTATCAGGCCGGATTGCCTGGCTGAGACGATAATTGCGGATTGTCGGAGATATAAAAAGGACGATAACTACTGCCAGTGCAGCCAGTCCCGCCATCACTATCGTTATCATTTTTGGACCTCCAAGAAGGTCCGAACCTGCCCCGGCGATGAGTCCCCCGAGGGGCTGAAGCGCCATATTCAGGTTAACGACACTGGTTACCCGACCTCGCAGGTCGTCCGGTATCGACAGCTGCAGCAGCGTCTGGTTGGTGGTTAGAAAGATTATTTCGAAAAAGCCTGAAAGTACAAGGAACAGCAATGAGATCGCCAGGACATTGCTGAGTGCGAATCCGATGAGAGACAGGCTGAGCAGGAACAACGAACCAAGCTGAAGCAGACCCCTCCTTTCCATGCGTCCAAGAGAAGCAGTAACAAAACCGCCGAATATCCCGCCCAGGCCTACCGATGCCATGAGAAATCCAAGGATTTTACCGGATTCATCACCGAAAATCTCAACGGCATATATGGGCGGCAGAATTGTGAAAATTGGTATTATCAATAACGGTAGAACGAAACCCAGCATCATTATCGTCCGGGTGACACGTTCGTTCTTGATATACTTTATCCCTTCCTTGATGTTCTTAATCGGTGAACTCTTTATCGTGGTAGCGCTTGTTCTTTCCGGGAAATGAATTTTTATTATCGTGAAAATGATCAAAGCATAGGCACCTGCCTGTACCATGAAATTCCCTCCGGCTCCAAGCCACAGCAGGAGGAAGCTGCCGAGGGTAGGACCGAACGACCGCATAAGACTCCATCCCGTCTGTATCAGCGCCATCCCGTTTGGGGTCAGATGACGCGGTAGAAGGTCGAACACGATAACCTGGCGGAGTGTATTGTCGACTGTTCCGACAATCCCTCCGAGTATAGCAAATAGAAAGACATATACCATTTGGTCGAATCCAAGGAGAAGGATGAGACCGAAACCTGCCGTAACAACAAGCAGCCAGGTATTGTTTATCATCATTAGATTACGGCGTTTGAGAGTATCAATCAGAATTCCGGCTATGGGAATCATCGATAGAGCCGCGATCGACCGGACGAGGTTTACTGTTCCCAGAATAGTACCTGAACCGGTAATATCGTAGATAAGCCAGCCTAACGCTATTTGCTGTATCCACTGGGCGGCATTCGAAAGGGTTGTTCCCGCAAAAAGCATGCGGAAGTTATGAATTCGCAGTGACGCGAACGTGCCTATCTTTTCTGATGTGTCTTGTTCCGAAGTATTCTGTTTCAATTTATGTGATTAATTACCGATTATTTTCATAATGAATGGAGAGTGATCTTGAGTTGATTGTGGATATGCCCGGAACAATTCCGGCTTGCAGCAAAACCGTAATCTACTGTGAAACTCTTTCCGGTATTAATTGTAACCGTATTCAAATGATATTGGAAGCATTCTTTTTCGTAGTAGTATCTGATGGTATCTTTTTACTCACTCACAAGTTCCCCTTTCCGACTGTTGAATTCTTATCGTTATTGATAGTTCTTGTCGGAAAGGGGATACAGGGGATAGGCACCTAGTTACAACCAGAAAAATAAAACCCATTTATACCGGTAGACTTACATTTATCCTATAAGTGATGATATGCACTGGAAAATCATGTAGTATATTCCTGACGCTGCAATTTATTTGTCCTGGAGGACGATAATGACTGATAATTTTCCACATTTATTTACTCCGATAACAATCGGGTCGAAGACCTCGAGGAACAGGATAGTGTTTCCGGCACACGGCGTACCATCGCTTCCGTTTATGGAAGACGGCGCTGAAGGAAGCGCTTTTATCGAATATCAGGCTACCCGTGCCAGAGGAGGTTGCGGTTTAACGATTGTTGGTAACCTTGGATGTTATGATAGACCGATACG